>NZ_JASGED010000026.1:0-10370 GCF_047606765.1 Thermomonas sp.
CCAGCGCGTCCTGCATGGCCAGGGCGTTGATGACCGTGGCCAGCATGCCCATCTGGTCGCCGGTTACCCGATCCATCCCGCCAGCAGCCAGCCCCGCGCCACGGAAGATGTTGCCGCCGCCGATCACCAGCGCCACTTCCGCCCCGGCCTCGCGCGCTTCGATCACTTCGCGGGCCAGGCGGTTCAGGATTTTCGGGTCGATGCCGTAATCCTCATCGCCCATCAGGGCCTCGCCGGAGAGTTTCAACAGGACACGGCGATAGGCGAGGCTGGACATGCGGGGGCTCCGGGCAGGCAAACGCAGAGATTCTAGCCGATGCCCCGGATCAGGGCGTCGCGCGCAGGCCTGTCCGCTGCGGGTGGAAGGCGCATGCGGATGCGCAAGCGTGTTGGCAGTTGCCCAAGCAACCGTTGCGCGATGCCGAACAAGCCGGTTATGGTGCGGGCCATGACTGCAACGCGCGCCAACAATCATCGCAACAACGCCAGCCCCCGGCGGGCCGGCGATTAGCGCGCGCATCACACGCTGATCTTCCCGGGGCCCGCACTGAAAAGTGCGGGCTCTTTCGTTTTCGAACCTACAGCAAAGGATTCCACCATGTGTTCCATCTTCGGCATCTTCGGTTTGCAACCCGGCGACGACGTGCAGCTTCTTCGGCGGGAAGCGCTGGAACGCTCGCAGCGGCAGCGCCATCGCGGGCCGGACTGGAGCGGCGTGTACTTGGGCGATGGCGCAATCCTCGTCCACGAGCGGCTTGCCATCGTCGATCCTGCCGGTGGCTCACAGCCGCTGCTGTCGGAAGATGGCGAACTGGCGCTGGCGGTGAACGGCGAGATCTACAACCACATCGCGTTGAAGCGGGAATTGGCGCAGCCGTATGCCTTCCAGACCGAATCCGACTGCGAGGTCATCAACGCGCTCTACCGCGAGGACACACCTGCGTCCTTCCTCAACCGCCTCAACGGCATCTTTGCGTTTGCGCTGTGGGACAAGGCGAAGGGGCGCGCGATCATCGCCCGCGATCCCATCGGCGTGGTGCCGCTGTACTGGGGCCACGACAGGGAAGGCCGCCTGCGCGTTGCATCGGAAATGAAATCGCTGGCGGACGATTGCGCGGACGTGGCGCAGTTCCCGCCGGGACACTGGTATGACACCGCCACTGGCGAGTTGACGCAGTATTACGAACGCCCGTGGCGAGACTACGCGGCGGTGGAAGGTGTTGAAGTATCACTGGCCGAATTGCGTGAAGCCTTCGAAGCCGCCGTGCATCGCCAGTTGATGACTGACGTGCCTTACGGCGTGCTGCTTTCGGGTGGGCTGGATTCCTCGCTGGTCGCCGCCGTGGCCGCACGCTACGCGCGCCATCGCATCGAGGATGGCGACAAGACCGAAGCATGGTGGCCGCGCCTGCACAGCTTCGCCATCGGCCTGAAGGGCTCGCCCGATCTTGCGGCGGCGAAGGTGGCGGCGGAGAAATTGGGCACGGTGCATCACGGTTTCGAATACACCTTCGAGGAAGGGCTCGACGCACTGCCGGAAGTGATCCGCCACATCGAAACCTACGACGTGACCACGATACGCGCCTCCACGCCGATGTTCCTGCTGGCCCGCCGCATCAAGGCGATGGGCGTGAAGATGGTGCTGTCCGGCGAGGGCAGCGACGAGGTGTTCGGCGGCTATCTCTATTTCCACAAGGCGCCGAACGCGCGCGAGTTCCATGAGGAACTGATCCGCAAGCTCGATGCGCTTAACAACTTTGATTGCCTGCGCGCCAACAAGTCGATGATGGCCTGGGGCGTGGAGCCGCGCGTGCCGTTCCTGGACCGTGAGTTCCTTGACGTGGCGATGAAGATGGACGCCGCGCACAAGATGGTGAAGAAGGGCGATGCCGGCCCGCAACGGATCGAAAAAGGTGTGCTGCGCGCGGCGTTTGAAGGCTATCTGCCGGAAGAAATCCTGTGGCGGCAGAAGGAGCAGTTCAGCGACGGCGTGGGCTATGGCTGGATCGACGGCCTGAAGGCGCATGCCGAGGCGCAGGTGTCCGACCGCGAACTGGCTGCCGCCGGCAAGCGTTTCCCGGTCAACCCGCCGCAAACCAAGGAAGCATATTTCTATCGCAGCGTGTTCGAGCGTTTCTATCCCACGCCCGCAGCGGCAGAGACGGTGCCGGGTGGCAAGTCGATTGCGTGTTCTTCACCGGCAGCGATTGCGTGGGATGCCAGCTTCGCGGCGATGGCCGATCCATCCGGTCGTGCAGTGGCAGGCGTACACGAGCAGGCGGTGGCGGCGGTCTAGGGTAGCGTTGGTTCAGCTGTTCAATACATCCCGTCATTCCGGCTTTCGCCGGAATGACGAAGCTGTAAGCACTAGCCAGGCAGGCTGCGGCAGCCCAGCGCGGTCAGCACGCCGTGCAGTGCCGGCACCTGCATCAGCCACGGTGCGGCGATGGTGAGCAGGCCCGCGCCCAGCACCAGCAGCCCGGCGATATTGCGAAACGCACCGCGTTGCAGGCGCTGGCCGAAGCGTGCGCCTGCCCATGTCAGCGGCACCATCACCGGCAGCGTGCCAAGGCCGAACGCCGCCATCGTCAGCGCGCCATGCGTGGCGCTGGCCTGCAGCCATGCGGCGGCAAGCAAGGTGGTGGACAGGCCGCAGGGCATCCAGCCCCACAACATGCCGATGGCGAGACGCTTGCCGGCGGTGTCTGCGGGCAGTAGCCGCCGTTGCAGCGGACGCAGCAGGTTCCAGACGCGATGGCCGGGGCCACCGAAGAAACGCCCAATGCGGCCCTTGCTGTCCAGCATGCGCAGGCCGGCGATGACCAGCACGATGCCGACCGCAGCGCGCATCGCGATGCCAAGTTGCGGGATGCGGGCGATGCCGAGCAGGCCACCGCCGATGCCGCCGACGATGGCACCGGCCAGCGCATAGCCGGCAACGCGGCCAAGATTGGGTTGCGCTGCGACCCACCAGCTTTGCATGCCATGCAGTGATGCACTTTGCGAAATGCCGGTGGCGATGCCGCCGCACATCGCCACGCAGTGCGCGCCGCCCAGCAGGCCGGTCAGCAGGGCCGCACCGAGCACCAGAAGATCAACCGGCATCGTCGTCCTGCGCGGGCGGCTGCGGTTTCGGGTCGTCCTGCAGGATGTCCAGCGCGGGCGTGTCCAGGTCATCGAACTGGCCGCGCTTCACCGCCCATGCAAACGCCCAGATCGCCACGACCAGCAGCACCAGGCTCAGCGGAATCAGCATCAGCAGTGCGTTCATGCGCGTGCCAGCCGCAATGCGTTGAGGGTGACCAGCAGCGAGGATAGCGCCATGCCCAATGCCGCTTGCCACGGCGTGACCATGCCCAGTGCCGCCGCCGGCAAGGCCAGCAGGTTGTAGGCCAGTGCCCAGCCCAGGTTCTGCCGGATGATGGCCTGCGTGCGCCGTGCCAGTGCGACTGACTGCGGGATGCGCAGCAGCGCGGGCGATGCCAGCACGAGATCGGCGGCGCGTGCGGCCAGCGCATTGCCGTCGCCGATGGCGAAGGACACGTCCGCACCGGCCAGCACCGGGCCGTCATTGATGCCGTCGCCCACCATCGCCACCTTGCGGCCCTGCGCCTGCAAGCTGTGGACGTGCGCGAGCTTGCCTTCCGGACTCATTCGCGCGCGCGCATCGCTGATGTGGAGCATGTCGGCGAAGCGACGCACGGCGGCTTCGCCATCGCCACTTGCCAGTTGTGTGTCGATGCAAAGCCCGCGCAGCGCGTCCAGTGCGGCGACGACATCGGGGCGTGCGGCTTCGTCGAAGCAAAAGCGTGCGACGGCGGTTTCGCCATCGCCTAACCATATGCTGCCGTCATCGATGCAGGTGGATGCCGCGAAACCGGCGCGGCCGATCCGCCAGCGGCGACCATCGACGATGCCCTCGATGCCGGCACCGGGATGTTCGATTACTTCGGATGCCTGCGGCAGCATGGCATCAGGTGCGCGCGCGAACGCAGCGGCCAGCGGATGCGCGCTGTCGCGTTCCAGCGCGGCGGCGATGCGCAGTGCGTGTGCCGCATCGAAGCCGTTCAGCGCCTCGGTGCGCAGCGCGCCATCGGGCAGGCCCAGCGTGCCGGTCTTGTCGAACACCACGGTGTCGATGCCGGCCAGCCGTGCCATCGCGTCGGCGCGCAATGGCAGCACGCCCAGTTTCGCCAGCGCGCCATTGGCTGCCGCCAGCGCTGCCGGTACTGCCAGCGACAACGCACACGGGCAGCACACCACCAGCAGTGCCAGCGCGACTTCGAATGCGCGTGATGGATCGTGGATGCGCCATGCGATGTAGACCGCGAGCGTGGCGAATGCGAGCGCCACAACGAACACGCGGGCAATGCGGTCAGCGATTTGTGCCAGCGGCGGGCGATGTGCCTGCGCGCGTTCGATCAGTGCGGCAAGTTGCGACAGCCGCGTCTGCGTGCCGACGGCGGTCAGTCGCAGGCGTGCGGCCTGCGCGCCGCAGATGGAGCCTGCGAATACCGCATCGCCGGGTTGCTTCGGCACCGGGCGGGCTTCGCCGGTCAGCAGCGCTTCGGCAAACGCGGCATCGCCATCCAGCAATACGGCATCGGCGGGCACCGGTTCGCCGGGTGCAACGCGCACCACATCGTCCACGGCCAGTGCGGACACCGGCACCATCTCGCGCCTGCCATCGGCAGTTTCGCGGCTGGCGAAGGCCGGCCTTGCGCGCGCCAGCGCATCCACCTGCGCGCTGGCGGTGGCGCGCACGCGCTGCTCCAACATGCGCGCGAGCAGCAGCAGGAACACGAACATCACCGCGGCGTCATACCAGACCTGCGGGCCACCACGCAGCGTTTCGACCGTGCTGCCGGCCCATGCCAGCAGGGTGGAGGAGGCGATCAGCGTGTCCATGCCCGGCGCGCGGTGGCGCAGTTCGCGCAGCATGCCGGCGATGAACGGCCAGCCGGCGTAGAACACGACCGGCGTGGAAACGAGGAAGGCGACCCAGCGCAGCGCGTCGCGGGTGGCCAGCGGCATGCTGCCGGTGGTGTCGAGGTACAGTGCTTCGGCATACATCATCGCCTGCATGCTGCCGAGTGCGGCGATGCCGATGCGCAGCAGCCAGCGGTTGCGCTCGCGCCGGCGTTCGCGCTCACGCGCTTCACCTGCGGCGAGGAAGGGTTTGTAGCCCAGCGCCTGCAGGCGTTGCAGCGGGCGCGACAGCGGCGTCTGCTCGGGATTCCACTGGATGCGGATGCGCCCGGTGACGGCATTCGCGCCGACTTCCAGTACGCCTGGTTCGCGCGAGAGTGCGCGATCAATCAACCATGCGCATGCCGCGCAGCGCATGCCATCAGTGAGCAGGACGATCTCGCGTCCGCCGTCGATGGTGGTGGCGTGTGCGGCCTGCACATCCTCGCTGTCCCACAGCGCGAGCGAGGTGTTATCGGCATCCACCCGCGCGGATGGCTTGTCGCGCAGGCGGTAATAGGCGTCGAGGTCGGCATCGCGAATCCACTGCGCGGCAGCGGCGCAGCCATCGCAGCAGAACGCGCGCATCTGTCCTTCGACGCGCAGATGCGCAGGTGCGGCGGGCAATGCCTCGCCGCAGTGGAAGCAGGCGGATGCGGAGGCGGGCAGGTCGGCCACCGCCGCTGCCATCGCGATGTTCATTGCGGCAGGGTGGGTTGCAGGCGTGCGCTCAACTGGCCGCGCGGCAGGCGACCCTGCAACCGCCACTTGCCGTCTTGCGGTTGCAGTTGCATGGCCCAGTCGTGGCCGAGTTCAAGCGCAGGTGCATCCACGCGCCAGCCTGCGCCGCCGGGTTGCAGCAGGAAGTCGCGGTCAAGGTCGGCCCGCGCCGGGTGGCGCAGCAGAAGTTTCAGCGGCGTGTTGGTATCGAAACCGGAATGCAGCGCCAGTAATTCCAACTGTTCGCCATCCACGCGCAGCAGCGCGGCGAGTTGCAGTTTTGCGGCGGTTTCGTCCGGGCCAAGGTCGGCGGTCTGGATCTGTGCGGTGCGCTTGACCGCAGGGTCCACGGTGTCGGTGCTGCCGGGGCCGGCGGCGATGAACACCATCCACGCCAGCGCGATCACCGCGACCGTGGGAATGCCGGCCACCAGCCACACCAGCGGCTGACGCCAGGGGGAGTGTTGGGTTTCGTCCATTACATCGATCCGAAGAAGCTGCTCTCGACGGTGCTCTGCGCCTTGCCGTCCTCGCTGCGCACGACGATCTGCATGGCATGCCGCCCGCGCGTATCGGCGGGTGCCTGCACGGTCAGCGGCAGCGAGGCCACCTGGCTTGCGGGCACTTCGGCCACGGCTGCGCCCTGCAGCTGCAGTGCGGGGCCGCTGGATTGCAGGGTGATGTGGTAGCGCTGGGGCTGGTCGGTCTTGTTCACCAGCTTCAGGGTATAGCTGTTTTCGATGCCACCCGCCACTTCGCGGTACAGCGCGTTTCGGTCGCGCAGCACTTCCACAATCAGTGGCGCGCGGTTGCCCACGCCCCATGCCCAGCCCGCCATCAGTGCCAGCAGGATCAGCCCATACACGATGATGCGCGGACGCAGCACGCGCGATGCATTGCCATCAATTGCATTCTGGGTGGAATAGCGGATCAGCCCGCGCGGATAGCCGACCTTGTCCATCACCTCGTTGCAGGCGTCGATGCAGGCGCCGCAGGCGATGCACTCGTATTGCAGGCCGTTGCGGATATCGATGCCGGTGGGGCAGACCTGCACGCAGATCGTGCAGTCGATGCAGTCGCCCAGTTCATCGGGCGCGAACTTGGGCAGCGGCGCGACTTCGCCAAGGTCGCCGTCCCAGGTGATGGTGCTGCTGGCATGTGCCGCCTGCGTTGCAGCGGACGGGTGCTTGCTGGCGCGGAACACGTAGTCGCTGGCAGTGGAAAAATCCAGCAGGCCGCGCGCGCGTTCCAGCACGCTGCCCAGGCCACGCTTGCGCGGGCCGCGCGGTTCACCGCGCATCGGGTCATAGGCGATGATGAGCGTGTTGCGGTCGAACATCGCGCTCTGGAAACGCGCGTAGGGGCACATGTACTTGCACACCTGCTCGCGCAGGAAGCCGGCATTGCCCCAGGTGGCAAGCGCATAGAACAGCACCCAGAAGGTTTCCCAGCCGCTCCATCCTGTTTCAGGGCCGGCAAACGGCCACAGGCGTGCGCCCAGATCCTTGATCGGCGTGAAGAAGCCGACGAAGGTGAAGCCCGTCCACAGTGCGAACAGCAGCCACACCGCATGCTTGCTGCCCTTGCGCAGGAGCTTGTCGCGGTTCCACGGGCCGGCATCCAGCTTCATGCGCTTGCTGCGGTCGCCTTCGATGGCGCTTTCCATCCACAGGAACACTTCCGTCCACACCGTCTGCGGGCAGGCGTAGCCGCACCACAGGCGACCGGCCAGCGCGGTGAAGAAGAACAGCGCCATCGCCGCGATCATCAGCAGCATCGCCAGGAACACGAAATCCTGCGGCCAGAAGGTGATGCCGAAGACGTGGAACTTGCGCGCCGGCAGGTCGAACAGCACCGCCTGCCGTCCGTCGCAGCGCAGCCACGGGAACACATAGAACATGCCCAGCAGCCAGAACACCGCAGCCACGCGCAGGCGGTTCAAGGGGCCTTCCACGTCGCGCGGATAGACCTTGCGCTCGCTGACGTAGGCGCTGCCGCCCGAGTCGAGCACTTCCAGCGGAATCTGCTTGTTGCCCATCGTGCAGCCTTACTTCGGCGGCAAGGGCCGGTTGAAGCGGCTGGCCGGGCGCAACAAAATCCATGTGAACAGGCTGGACGAGGCCGTTGCCAGCCAGAACATGAAGAAGCCGACGGTGTAACCAAGCCCGCGACTGATCTCGATGCCCGGGAAGGTCATGTCACGCAGCGCAAGCGGATCGACGAAGGCGAAGAACACCATCGTGGCGACGCCTGCCGCGAAGAAACTCGGCCACAGGATCGCGCCCACACGCTGCGCCATCGGGCGCGGCGGGTGGTCGAAACGCGGCGTGGTGAAGTCGGTCATTTCGCCGCTGCGGTGCCATTGCCGTGCGACAGCGACCACACATACGCAGCCACCAGTCGCGCGCGGGTTTCGCCCAGCAGCGCGCGGTGCGCGGGCATGGTGCCGTGGCGTCCGTTGTTGATCGTTGCGCGCAGGGATTCGCGGCTATCGCCGTACATCCAGTAAGCGTCGGTCAGGTCGGGTGCGCCCAGGGTTTGATTGCCCTTGGCGTCCGGCCCGTGGCAGGCCACGCAGACGCCGTCGTACAGGGTCTTGCCGCGCGCCGCCGCAAAGTCGTTCTGGTCACCACTCTGGCCGGCCAGCTTGCGCACATGGGCGATCACGTAGTCGGTCGCATCCTTGCCGCCCATGCCTTCCAGAATGCTGCCCCATGGCGGCATCACGCCTTCGCGCCCGTCCAGCACGGTTTGCAGGATGGCCTCCGGCGTGCCGCCCCAGTGCCAGATGTTGTCGGTCAGGTTGGGATAGCCGGTCGCACCCTGCGCGGTCGAGCCGTGGCAGGTGGCGCAGGTGTTGCCGAAGATCGAACTGCCCAGCTTCACCGCCCGTGGGTCACGCGCCAGCACGTCGATGGGCTGGCCCTGGTACGGCGCGAAGGTTTTTTCCAGCCGCGCATTGGCGCGCGCGGCGTCGGCATCATGCTCGGCCTGCGAGGTCCACTTCGAATGGCCGGCGAAGTTGCCGAAGCCCGGATACCAGACCAGATAACCAATGCTGAAGAGGATGGTCAGGTAGAACATGTTGATCCACCACTTCGGCAACGGCTTGTTGTACTCGGTGAGATCGCCGTCCCAGACATGGCTGGTGTCTTCCGGCTTCGGGTCGCCGGGGCGACGCTTCGCCGTCCACCACAGCAGCCACACGCAGCCGCTGATGTTCAGCACGATCAGTGCGATGACGTACCAAGACCAGCCTGTAGTCATCAGACGTTCTCCTCGTCGGATTCAAGCGGCAGGCGCGCCGCTTCGTCGAAATCATGCTTGCGGCGCGGACTCCAGGCCCAGGCCCAGCCGGCCAGGAACAACAGCAGCAGGAGAGTGGTGACGATGCCGGACAACATGCTCAGTTCCCCCTCGGTGCGTGCCGGCCAAGCCCTTGCAGGTAGGCCACCACGGCATCCAGTTCGGTCTTGCCTTCAACCGCCGCAGGCGCGGCCTGGATCTCGGCATCGGTGTAGGGATCGCCCAGCCGGGCGAGCGCCTTCATGTGCTTCTGCACGGTCGCGCCGTCGAGCTTGTTCTTCGCCAGCCACGGGAAGCTGGGCATGTTCGATTCCGGCACTACGTCGCGCGGATCGATCAGGTGTACGCGATGCCAGTCATCGGAATAACGACCACCCACGCGCGCCAGGTCCGGGCCGGTGCGCTTGGAACCCCACTGGAACGGATGGTCATAGACCGATTCGCCGGCCAGCGAGTAGTGGCCGTAGCGCTCGGTCTCAAAACGCAGGGTGCGCACCATCTGCGAATGGCAGTTGTAGCAGCCCTCGCGGATATAGACGTCGCGGCCTGCAAGTTCCAGCGCGGGGTAGGGCTTGACGCCTTCCAGCGGCTTCACGGCTTCGGCCTGGAACATCAGCGGGACGATTTCGGCCAGTCCGCCGAAGGACACCGCCACGGCGATGAACACCGCCAGCAGGCCGACGTTCTTTTCCAGTTTCTCGTGCGCGTTATGTTGTTGGCTCATGGGGGCGTCCTCAGTCGCGCACGTTGGTGGCGTCGGGCGGCAGCAGCGGCTGGTCTGCAGGCTTGCCGGCGTCGCGGTACGTCTGCCACACGTTCCATGCCATCAGGAACATGCCGGACAGCACCAGCAGGCCACCGAACAGGCGGGCGAGGTAGTACGGATAGGTGGCGTTGAGCGATTCGACGAAGGTGTAAGTCAGCGTGCCGTCGGGATTGGTGGCGCGCCACATCAGGCCCTGCATCACGCCGGCGATCCACATCGCGGCGATGTAGAACACCACGCCCAGCGTGTGTACCCAGAAGTGGGTGTCGATCAGCTTCACCGAATGCATTTGCGCGCGCCCCAGCAGCGGCGGCAGCAGCGCGTAGATCGAGCCGATCGAAATCATCGCCACCCAGCCCAGCGCGCCGGCATGGACATGGCCCACCGTCCAGTCGGTGTAGTGGCTCAGCGAGTTGACCGTCTTGATCGACATCATCGGCCCCTCGAAGGTGGCGATCATGTAGAAGCTCAGGGCGACGATCAGGAACTTGAGGATCGGGTCGGTGCGCAGCTTATGCCACACGCCCGACAGGGTCATGATGCCGTTGATCGCGCCGCCCCAGCTGGGTGCCAGCAGGATCAGCGAGAACACCATGCCCACCGACTGCGC
>NZ_JASGED010000027.1:0-7586 GCF_047606765.1 Thermomonas sp.
TCATCCCGGCGAAAGCCGGGATCCAGCTTTTTCAGTGACTTACCAAACAGCTGGATTGGACAAACATTCGTTTGTCAGAAGCAGCCGGCTTTCGCCGGAATGACGGCTTGTTCAGACCTTCCCTAAGTGGCTGTCCCTGTTCAGCTTCCGGCGCGCAGGAAGCTCACGATGCCGTCCAGCAGCATCTGCACGGAAATCGCCACGATCACCATGCCCATCAGGCGTTCGATGGCGGTCAGGACGCGGGTGCCGAGCAGCTTCTTGAGGTAGGTGGCAGAGAACAGGATCACCGCCGTGGCGGCCCAGGCGATGACCAGGGCCAGCATCCAGTCACCCATGCGGCCCGGTTCCTGGCTGCCCAGCAGCATCACCGCCGCCATGCCGGAAGGGCCGGCGATCATCGGGATCGCCATCGGCACGATGAAGGGCTCGCCATCCGGCAACTCGCCCATGACGCCATCCGGTGGCGGGAAGATCATGCGCAGGCCGATCAGGAACAGGACGATGCCGCCGGCGATGGAGACCGACTCCTGCCGCAGGTGCATCAGCTCCAGCGCGTACTGCCCGCCCCACAGGAACAGCATCAGCACGACCAGCGCGATCAGCAGTTCACGCGCCAGCACCCGCCGCTGCCGGGACGGCGGCAGGTCCTTGAGCAGGCTGAGAAACACCGGGATGTTGCCCAGCGGATCAAGGATCAGGAACAGCAGGAGTGCGGCGGCGGCGATGGTCATTGGTTGATTCTCGCATGGACGAATGCCACAGCTTGCCCAGCCCGTAGCCTACGGGCTACAATTCAACATGGAGTTGAAGCGCACGCCCGAGTTCAAGGCATGGATCGACGCCCTGCGCGACGTTGCCGGCCGCGCACGCATCCAGGCGCGCATCGAGCGTCTGGCGGGCGGCAATCCGGGTGACCTTCGCAATCTCGGAGGCGGCGTGTCCGAATTGCGCATCGATACTGGCCCCGGCTACCGCGTGTACTACACGAAGCGCGGCAACATATTGATCCTGCTGCTTGTGGGAGGCGATAAAACCACCCAGCAAGAGGACATCCGAAGGGCGCAGGAGATCGTGCGTCACCTGTAACCCACTTCACGCCACCCCACATCCATCAACGAGCGCAAGAGTGCCGTCATGACCAGAAAAAACACCGTGATTGAAACCTATGACGTGGCCGAACACCTCCGCTCACCAGAGGAAATGGCGGCTTATCTGGATGCCTGCATCGACGAAAGTGATGGAGATGCCGCCTTCATTGCCAAGGCGCTGGGCGATGTCGCCCGTGCGCAGGGGATGACCAAGGTGGCGCGTGATGCCGGCGTCTCGCGCGAGAGTCTCTACAAGGCATTGTCTGGTGAACGCAGCCCGGATTTCGCCACCGTGCTGAAGGTGACGCGCGCCTTGGGCGTAAGGCTGCACGCAACGGCGGCCTGAAGTTTCAGAATGATTGGGTTCGTCATTCCCGCCTGCACGGGAATGACAGCGTCAAAACGCCAACTCTCTGATCTCCCCCCGCCATTGACCACCCTCGGGCGAAAGCAGCTCGACACAGGCAGCCGCGTAGTCCGAAGCCGGGCGCGCGGCGGCATCGGCATTGGGCTGGTAGGCGCGACCACGCAGCGCGGTGCGCATCGGGCCGGGACGGAAGCCGCTGATGCGCGGGCCGTGTTCGCCCAGTTCGGTTTGCAGCATCGAGACCAGCGTGGCCTGCGCGGACTGCGCCAGCCCGTAGCCGCCCCAGAACGCCGAGCCGCTGCGTGCAGGATCGTCCAGTGCGAACACCACTGCGCCGGCATCAGCCTTCGCCAGCAGCGGCAGGCAGGCCTGTGTCAGCCACCAGCGCGCAGTGAGATCCACGTGGATGGCGCGGGCGAAGTCGGCGGGATCGGTGTATTGCAGCGGGGTCAGGCCCTTGAACTCTGCGGCGCAATGCAACAGCCCGTCGAGGCGACCGAATGCACCCTCCAGCGCCTGCGCAAGCTGGTCGTAGTCGTCGGGCGATGCGCCTTCCAGATCCAGCGGATACAACATCGGCTCCGGGCCGACGGCCTTCACCGCATCATAGATGCGATTGAGTGGCGCGAGCTTGCGCCCCAGCAGGATGACGGTGGCACCGGCCTGCGCACAGGCAACGGCAGCCGCCGAGCCCAGCCCGCCGGCAGCACCGGCAATCAGGACGGCGCGGCCATCCAGGGCAAGCGGCTGGCTCACGCCTTGTGCGCGTCCGCGATCAGGCGCGCGAGCTCACCGGATTCGGCCAGCTCCACGGTGATGTCGCAGCCGCCGATCAGTTCGCCGTTGACGAACAGCTGCGGGAAGGTCGGCCAGTCCGAATAGCGCGGCAGGTTGGCGCGGATTTCGGGTTCTTCCAGCACGTTGACGGTGTGCAACTCGGTGGCACCAGCCACCTTCAGCGCCTGCACTGCGCGGCTGGAAAAACCGCACATCGGGAATTGCGGCGTGCCCTTCATGAACAGGACGATGGGATGGCCTTCGATTTCGGCCCGGATGCGGTCTTCCACGGACATGCTGCGGCTCCTGGAACGGTGCGATCCGCTGCGGCATGACGCCGCCGCAACGGTGAGTGGGGATAGAATCGCGCATTGTAAACGTCGCGCGGCCCGCAAGCCGCATTCCCCACCTACCGACAGGAGCCCGCCCGTGGCCATTGAACTGCCAGCCCTGCCCTACGACCGCACCGCGCTTGAGCCGCACATCTCCGCCGAAACCATCGACTTCCACTACGGCAAGCATCACCAGACCTATGTGACCAACCTCAACAACATGATCGCCGGCACCGAGTTTGCCGACATGTCGCTGGAGGAGATCATCCGCAAGTCGCAGGGCGGCATGTTCAACAACGCAGCCCAAATCTGGAACCACACGTTCTACTGGAACTGCCTGAAGCCGGCATCCGGTTCAAACCCGGGCGGCGGCGAGCCGACCGGCAAGCTGCTTGACGCCATCAATGCCGCGTTTGGCAGCTTCGAAAAGTTCAAGGACGAGTTCACCAAGACCTCCGTGGGCACCTTCGGTTCCGGCTGGGGCTGGCTGGTGCAGCGCGCCGATGGGTCACTGGCGCTTGCCAGCACCTCGAACGCGGCCACGCCGCTGACCGGCGAGGACACCCCGCTGCTGACCTGCGACGTGTGGGAACACGCCTATTACATCGACTACCGCAACGCCCGCCCGAAGTATCTGGAAGCGTTCTGGAACCTGGTGAATTGGGATTTCGTTGCTTCGCAAATGAAGTAAGCAATGCGTTTCCCCTCTCCCCATCGCAGATGGGGAGAGGGTGCCGAAGGCGGGTGAGGGGCGCTTTTCGCAGCAATGCGCATGAATCCCCTCATCCGCCTTCGGCACCTTCTCCCGCAAGCGGGAGAAGGATCATTCAGGCGCGCAATCGCGCGACCACCGGCACCACCTGCGCCTGCCGGCCCAGCGCATCGCCAACGCGACGCAGTGCATCTGCAAGTGCATCGGCGGAATCCGCTCGCAACGTGGCATGCCCCACCTTGCGCCCGTCACGCGGCGACTTGCCGTAATCGTGCCAGTGACCGCCCGCTTCGCGCAGCACCGGCATGGCATCCGGCATTTCACCGATCCAGTTGAGCATGCAGGCGTGGCCGAGCATGCGGGTATCGCCCAGCGGCAGGCCCAGCACCGCGCGCAGATGATTCTGGAACTGGCTGGTCTCGCTGCCTTCGATCGTCCAGTGGCCGGAGTTGTGGACGCGCGGTGCCAGCTCGTTCGCCAGCAGTTCACCATCGCGGCAGAACAGTTCCAGCGCGAACACGCCCACGTAATCCAGCGCCTCGGCCAGCTTGCGCGCATGGGTCAACGCCGTGGCCTGCATCGCCGCGTCCACCTGTGCGGGTGCAAGGCTTGCGGACAGCACGCCATCGACATGCCAGTTTTCGGTCAGCGGCCATGCGCGGAACTCGCCATCGCGCCCGCGCACCGCCACCACGCTCAGTTCGCGCTGGAAATGCACGAAGCCTTCCAGGATCAGGCCCACCGTTTCGGCCTGCGCGCCGAGTGCATCCCATGCGGCATCGGCATCCGCCGGCGACTTGATGCGGAACTGGCCCTTGCCGTCGTAACCAAGGCGACGGGTCTTGAGGATGCAGGGCGTACCCAACTGCGCGATGGCGGCATCCAGCGTTTCGCGCGAGGTGATGTCGGCAAAGTCCGGCACTGGGATGCCCAGTTCGCGGAACAGGGTTTTCTCCGACAGCCTGTCCTGCGCCACCGCCAGCGCGCGCGGGATCGGATACACCGGCACCCGCTGCGTCAGCCACTTTGCGGACTGTGCAGGTACGTTCTCGAAATCGAAGGTGGCCACATCAATGCGCGATGCGAATTCGGCCAGCGCGACTTCATCGGTGTAATCGCCCACCACCATCGGCGCAAATTGCCCGGCGCAGGCATCGGCCACCGTGTCCATCACCAGGAAGCGCAGGCCCAGCGGCGCGCCGGCCAGCGCCATCATCCGCGCCAGTTGCCCGCCGCCCAATATCCCGACCGTGGTCACTTGCGCGGGTCGTCGTTGGCAACGACGTCCTCGGTCTGCTTGGCGCGGAACGCAGCCAGCGCATCGCCGATGGCGGGGTGATCCGCCGCCAGCATCGCCGCCGCGAACAGCGCCGCGTTGGCCGCACCGGCATTGCCGATGGCGAAGGTCGCAACCGGAATGCCTGCCGGCATCTGCACGATCGACAGCAGCGAATCCATGCCATTCAGCGCCTTGCTCTGCACCGGCACGCCCAACACCGGCACGGCGGTCTTGGACGCCAGCATGCCCGGCAGATGCGCCGCGCCGCCGGCACCGGCGATGATCGCGCGCAGCCCCCGTGCCTGCGCGGAAGCGGCATAGTCAAACAGCACATCCGGCGTGCGGTGCGCGGACACCACGCGCACTTCATGCGGCACGCCCAGAGCTTCCAGTCTTGCGGCAGCGTGCTGCATCGTCTCCCAGTCGGAGCGCGAACCCATCACGATGCCGACCAGCGGCGCGGTGTTGTTGTCAGCAGGCATGACGATCCCCAGGTCGCTAAAGACGTATTCTAACGGCCCACGTTTTCCGATGCCTGCCCCATGGATCGCAAGCTGCTCGATATCCTCGCCTGCCCCGCCACCCGCCAGCCGCTGGCCCTGTTGGACGCCGCCGGGCTGGACGCGCTCAACCGCGCGATTGCCTCGACTGGCAGCGTGAAGCGCAATGACGACAGCACGCAAGCCGAGCCGCTGCGCGAAGCGCTCATCACCCGCGACCGCAAGACGGTCTATCGCGTCGATGATGGCATCCCGGTACTGCTGGCCGAGGAAGGCATCGGCACCGCGCAGATCGAAGGTTTCCCGGCGGCATGAGCGCGAGGTTTGCGCCATCGCTGGAGGACTCGGTTGCCGCCAACGTTGCCGCCGCGCTGGCCGAGGACATCGGCCCGGGCGATGCCACGGCATCCTTGCTGGACGATGCGCCGGACTGCGCATACGTACTTTGCAAGGAAGATTGCGTGGTCGCAGGCAGGCCGTGGTTCGACGCCTGCCATCGCGCGCTTGATCCCGAGGTGCGCATCGACTGGCGCTGCAATGAAGGCGACCGCATCGCCAAGGGCACCGTCATCGCCACCCTGCAGGGCCACAACCGCACGCTGGTCAGCGCCGAGCGTGCATCGCTCAACTTCCTGCAAACACTCAGCGGCACCGCCACCGTCACTGCGCACTATGTCGATGCGGTGCGCGGCACCACTGCCGCAATCCTCGACACCCGCAAAACCATCCCCGGCCTGCGCGTGGCGCAGAAATACGCCGTGCGCGTGGGCGGCGGCGTCAATCACCGGATGGCATTATTCGATGCGGTGATGCTGAAGGAAAACCACATCCGTGCATTTGGCAGCGTGGCAGCCGCCATCCAGCGTGCCCGCGCGCTGCACCCGGAGCTGCCATTGATCGTGGAAGTGGAAACGCTGGCGCAGTTGCACGATGCACTGGACACCGGCTGCACCCGCATCCTGATCGACGATTTCGATGCCGATACCCGCCGCGAAGCGGTGCGCATCGCCAAGTCCGCACCCTACGACGGACGCATCCCGCTGGAAGTCTCAGGCGGCGTGGACATGACCACGCTGCGCGGCATCGCCGAGGATGGCGTGGACTGCATCTCGATTGGCGGGCTGACCAAGCATGTCCATGCCATCGACTTCTCGTTGAAACTGGGCACGCCGCCCACAGGTTGAGTCGATGCCTGACCTGCTCATCCTGTTGATCGTCGGCGGTGCCGCGTTCTTTTTCTTCACCGCCGCGCGCGCTGCCGCCGAACGCGCCGCCGAAGTCGGGCGCGATGCCTGTCAGGCTGCGGGCGTGCAATGGCTGGATCAGTCCGTGCATGCCATCGGCATGCGCCTGCGCCGCAAGGAGAATGGCTGGCTAGGGCTGGAACGCAGCTTCCGCTTCGAGTATTCCGAGGACGGGCAGGATCGCCACATCGGGCGCGTGGTGCTGCTGGGCGACAAGCTGGTTGGCTTCAGCGGGCCGAGCCGCGCCGCGCAGGCGGTGGTGCGGGATTTTCCGTTGCATTGATCGTTGATCGTAGGGGCAACCCCCCGTGGTTGCCCAAGGCCGGGCAGGCACGGGGCCTGCCCCTACGTTATTTCACGAACGGTTTGTGATGGCCGGGCAGGCACGGCGGCCTGCCCCTACGTTATTTCACGATCCGCAAATGCCCGCCGCGCTTGGGTGGCTCGGGTGTTTCGTCCGGGCGGGCATCGTCCACGCCATCGGCCTTGCCCGCATCGACAGCATCCACGGTATCGTCGATGGCATCGGCACCCGCAGTACCCTGCGACGGCTCCGCCGGCAGCGCCATGCCCTGCCCGGTTTCACGCGCATAGATGGCGATCACTGCTTCCAGCGGCACCACCACACTCTGGCTGACGCCGTTGAAGCGCGCGGAAAAGCGCAGGGCGTCGTTGCTCATGTCCAACTTCGCCACCGCGCGGTCGGCGATGTTGAGCACGATCTGGCCGTCCTTCACCGCATGCGCGGGCACGCGCACGCCGGGCATGCGCGCATCCACCAGCACATGCGGGGTCATGCCGTTGTCGGCGATCCATTCGTACAGCGCCCGCAGGATGTACGGGCGATGGCTGGTCATCGGCGGCGGGGCGGGCTCGCCCATCTCAGGCGGGCGTCACAGCGGCAGGTCGCGCAGGGCCTTTTCCTGCTCGGTCAGGCTGCGCACGAAGCCGGGGTTGCGGAAAATCCGGTTGCCGTAATCCTCGATCGCCTTGCCGTCCTTCGGCAGCGGAATGCCCAGCGCCTGCAGACGCCAGATGATCGGGGCCATCGCGCAGTCGGCCAGGCTCATTTCGCTGTTGAGGAAGAACTTGTAGGCCTTGAACAGCGGCACCGATGCGGTCAGCAGCTCCTTCAGGCGCTTGCGGCCTGCTTCGGCCTGCTGCTTGTTGCCAAGCTGGATGGCCTGCACCTGCGGCACCCAGTCGTGCTCGATGCGCAGCATCGCAAGGCGCAGGCGCGCGCGCGCCAGCGGCTCCACCGGCATCAGCGGCGGGTGCGGATAA
>NZ_JASGED010000028.1:0-12169 GCF_047606765.1 Thermomonas sp.
AGTGCTGGACAACGTTGTCAATAAAGTTTGAAAAAATATTTCACAAATCCCCATTCATGTTCGAAATAAGCCCGAAATATGCTGCATGGCAGCATGAGATATTTCTCCCGAATGCCGATACAAAGGCGTTTCACGGCAACGCTTCAGCACACAAACACGAATGGCCGTGGCAAAAATTTTCAGCTGGCGTCAAAAACCGCTGACTTCGCGCGTCAATCGGTCGCCTTTTCGGACATCTGCAGCAGTGGGCAGACCACCATCATCCATGCCGGCAACAACAGGGGAAAGGTCATCGAGCGTGTCACTGCGACGACCGCAAAGACGCCTGTTTCTTCATCAAGGATCGGGGTGTTGCCCTGCCGGAATTGGGCGATGCACCAAAAAAGAGGGGCCCGCAATGCGGGCCCCGATCCGGGGGTTACAGCCAGTAAAGCGGTGAATCAGAAGTTGTAACGGACGTTGACGTAGTACTGGCGACCGTTGCTGTAGATGCCACGCGGCCTGTCCGTGCTTTCCGCGTAGTACTTCAGCTTCTCGTTGGTCAGGTTCATGCCATCCAGCGTGATGCTGAGGTTCTCGTTGAACTTCCAGCCCACCGACGCAGACACCGAGCGGGTATCGTCCTGGTTGAAGGCGGAGCGACGATCCAGGCCATTGTAGAAATGCGAACGGAAGTTGTAGGCCACGCGCGCATTGAAGTGGTCATTCTCGAAATAGCCGATCAGGTTGTACACATTGCGTGAGGCACCCACCAGCGGCTTGCCGTTGTCTTCCTTGGCGTCGGTATAGGAGAAGTTGGCGCTGATGCCGAAGTGCTCGCCAATCGGCTGCTCCACTGCCAGCTCCACGCCCTTCGCCGAGCCCCGGGTGTTGATCGGCGAGGTCACCAGGTAGTCGCCGAGATAACCATTCGGATGTGCCTGATCGAAGGTCAGGAACTGCTGCACGCTCTGGCCCTGGCCGATGTAGCTGGACAGATCCATGTAATACGCACTGGCCGCCAGCAACGCACGCGGCGCGTAGTACCACTCCAGCGAGGCGTCGAAGTTGGTGGAACGGATCGGCTTCAGGTTCGGGTTGCTGGAAGAACCGCCGCCCACGTCACTCTGGCTGGCGGGCGGTGTCAGGCTCAGGCCACCGGCCAGCGCGGAGTAGTCCGGGCGGGCCAGGGTTCTGGTCACGGCGACACGCGCGACCAGATCGTCGCTAAGGTCAAACTTGAAGTTCGCGCTGGGCAGGATGTCGGTGTAGTCGTTGCTGACCACCTGCGGAGAGAAATAGCCCCACGCTGTATTGATGGAGCCGGTGGTCGAAGCGGTGCCGCCCGCCAGGTACTGCAACACGTCCTGGCTGGTCTTGACCACGCGCACGCCGAAATTGCCGCTCCAGGCATCGCCCGTCATGTTGAACTGGACATAGGCAGCCTGGGTCTTTTCCTTGAATCCGAACTCATAGACCGGGTAACGGCGTGCCACCGGATCACGATAGGCCTGCGCTGCGTTCCAGGCGTGCATCTGGTCGGCGGTGAAATACCAGATGTCGCGCGGGAAATTGCCGCCGATCCCGCTGGCGTAATCGCCCGGATAGTTCTGGTAGCCCTGCGGGAAGGTCGCAGCGTCGAACGGGGTGGCACCCCAGTTGGGGCCCTGCGCGATGACATTGGCGGATTCGCGCTCATGATTGGCGACGCGCACGCCGAACTCCATGGAACTGAAAATATCGTCGGAGAAGAAATACTCCGCGTCGATCTGGCCCCAGGTGTCCTTGTCCTCGATGTCCAGGTTCTGCAGGCCGAAAATCCAGTCCAGCGCCAGATCCGCCTGCGGTGCGTTGGTGGGCTGGTTGAGCGAGAACGAGGCACCTTCATCAATGCCGTTCAGACTCCACGATGCGCCTGCGCCGCCGACAGCCCATTCGGCCACGTCCTGGGTCGGCGTTTCACCATGGCCGGTCGAAGTGCCCAGCTTGAAATTGAGCTTCAGCGACTCGCTGGCCTGCCAGTCGGCATCGAAGGCGAGATAGGTGGTGCTGGCCTTTTCGTCCGGGCGCGCGATCATGTCGTACAGGCCGTACTTGGTGGTGGCGGCACCTGGAATGGTGGCGGACACCAAGGTGTTGTTCCTGACCACGTAGCCGGCATTCGGCACTTCACCGGCACCGATGGTGCGCGGGTTGTACAGCAGGTAGTTGCGGTTGTAGTTGGATGCGTCAAGGTCTGAAATGAAACCGGAGAAATCCAGGGTCAGCGATTCGGTGGGCTTCAACTGCACTTCCAGCAAGCCTCCGCGACGCTCGCGCTTCTGCTCGAACAGCGCTGCGCCAATCATGCGCGGATACCAGACGCCTTCAAGTTCAGGGTAGGCGGCAACCACCGGCGCGGTCGCGCCGTCAGCGGTGATGACGTCGTAGCCCAGCACTTCCACGCCATCGCGGCGCAGGCTGCGGTTCTCGTCGAACACCTGCAGCATCACGCCGGCGGTGGAAGCGGCGTTGCGGTAATTCAGCAACGCGCTGAACTGCGAATCCGCCTTGCCCGGGAGGTCGGAATACACACCACCGACCGACACATTGCCGGTGAACTGCTTGGCGAAGTCCAGCGGCTTGCGGGTGATGATGTCCACGCTGCCGGTGACGCCACCCTCGACCAGACTGGCTTGCGAGGTCTTGTGTACCACCACCTGGCTAACCAGCGACGAGGGCAGCAAGGTGTAGCTGACGCTGCGGCCGGCGTTGTCGCTCTGGTTGAGCACGAACCAGTCACCCGACGAAACCGGGTGGCCGTTGATCTGGGTCAGGGTCAGGCTGGGGTTGGTGCCGCGCATCGACACGCGGTCGTTCTCGTCGAAGCCACCTTCGCTGGCACCTGCGGAGCTGATGGTCACGCCGGGCAGGCGCTGCAGCGAGTCGGCCACGTTCTTGTCGGGCATCTTGCCGATGTCCTCGGCAGAGACCACTTCGACATGCGACTTGGCTTCGCGCTTCACATCGAGCGACTTTTCGACGCTGCCACGGATACCGGTGACCACCACCGTGTCCAGGTCCTTCGCGGCCTGCTCGGTCGTGGCGTTCTGGTCCTGTGCGTGTGCCACGCCGACCATGCCCAGCGCTGCCACGATGCTGATGCTCAAAACATTCTTGCGGACGTTCATTTCTGTTTCTCCAGGGCGGTTGTGGCTTCGGGTCCTTTCCATCGGATCCCTGGCCGCTTTGGTCAACGTGTTGCGGCAGCCTGTCCTTGCATGGCCTTGCCTTGGTTGTCGCGTTCTTGCAGGTGTTGCAGGTACCAGCCCGCCGCGCCGATCACGCCGAGCCTTTCGTTTTCCACCAATCGAACGGGTACGCGCTCCAGCACTGCACGCATCGCGCCCTTGTCGAGCAGGCGCGCATGGAAGTCGCTGTCCGGCAGGAAATCCACCAGCTGCGGGACGATGCCGCCGGCGACATGCACGCTGGTCGCCCCGGCGATCATCGCCAGGTCACCGATCACGCTGCCCAGCAGCGCGCAGAAGGTCTGCACCGCCTCCAGCGCCACCGCATCGCCTTCGCGCGCGGCCTGGCTGATCGCCGCCGGCGCGCGCAACAGTGCAGGCGCGCCATGCACTTCGCACAGCGCATCAAAGATGTTCACAAGACCGGGGCCGGAGACCAGTTGCTCGGTGCAGACATGCCGTGAGCGGCGCTGCAGCCAGCGCAGGATTTCGATTTCGCGCTCATTGCCGGGCGCGAACGCGGCCATGCCGGCTTCGGTCGGCAGCACCACAACACCCGTGCCCTGCGGAATGCAGATCGCCGCGCCCAGACCGGTGCCGGGGCCAATCACCAGCACCGGGCCGGCTTCGGCAGCGGCCACGCCCGGGGCAAGCAGGCGGGATTGCGACGCATCCAGCCGATGCACGCCATGCGCGGCAGCGGCAAAGTCATTGATGACGTGCAGCTCGCGCAGGCCCAGCGTGTCGCGCAGGTCTTGCAGCGAAATCCGCCACGGCAGATTGGAGTTGATGACTTCGCCATCCAGCACCACGCCGGCACTGGCGATGGACATGCGCGTGACGGCATCACGGCTGCCGCCACCGTCCACATGGCGCTTCGCGAAGTCCGCCAGGATCGCGGTCAGGCTGGGGTAGTCGGCGCAGGGATAACGGCGGTAATCCAGCACCTCGATGCTGCCATCCGCCAATGCGCGCACCAGACCCACGCGGGCATTGGTGCCGCCCACGTCGGCGGCGACGAAGCACTCTGCGGGCGCGTTTGCGCGCACGGCCTGCGGCCCGGTCGAAACCAGCCCTGCACTGCCTGCAACGTCCACTGCGCTTGCCATTCCCGCTTTCCCCTCGGTCATTGCGGCGGACTCTGCACAGGATTAGACAACGTTGTCAACAGTGCGCCATGAAATCCTTTCCAAAAGCCCTATTCAGGCATCAGGAAAGGGCAATTCATGTTGCACGACAGCATTGGTTGTCAGGGCAGGACAATGCTGTATCCGTTGATATGCAAGTGTTTCTGCGTGCGTAACGAAAATACATGACGGATTTTTCGACAACGTTGCACGCACCGTTGTCCTGTGCGTCAATCACCATCACTCTGCTCTTGAACCGGGCCACCACGGCCCGCCGCGCACACCGCCCCGGAGGTACGCCTGCATGACCACGCCCTTGCCCGCAACCCAGCCCAGCCGCTACGGCTCCATCGCCATCATCGGCGCGCTGTTTTTCATCTTCGGCTTTGTCACCTGGCTCAACGGGCCGCTGATTACCTTCGCGCAACTGGCCTTTGATCTGGATGAGGTCAATGCCTTCCTGATCCTGACCGCGTTCTTCCTGTCGTACTTCTTCCTGGCGATTCCCTCGTCGTGGATCCTCAAGCGCACCGGCATGAAGAAAGGGCTGGCGCTTGGCCTGTTCGTGATGGCCGTTGGCGCGGCGCTGTTCGGCGAGTTCTGCACGCAGCGCTGGTATCCGGGGGCGCTGGGCGGGTTGTTCGTGATCGGTGGCGGGCTTGCGCTGCTGCAGACGGCATCCAATCCGTACATCAGCATCCTTGGCCCGATTGAAAGCGCGGCGCAGCGCATCGCGGTGATGGGCATCTGCAACAAGATCGCCGGCATCCTTGCGCCCATCGTGATCGGGATGCTGGTGATGCAGGGCATCGGTGACCTGTCGGCGCAGGTGGCCGCCGCCGATGCCGCCACCAAGGACGCATTGCTGGATGCCTTCGCCGCGAAGATCCACGCGCCCTATCTGGTGATGGCGGGCCTGCTGGCATTGCTCGCCATTGGCGTGCTGTTCTCGCCCTTGCCGGAAATCGACCCGAACACCGCAAACACCTCTGCCGATACCGGCAGCAATGCGCGCGATGGCGGCAGCATCTTCCGCTACCCGCACCTGTGGCTGGGCGCACTATGCATCTTCACCTACGTTGGCGCGGAAGTGATGGCGGGCGATGCCATCGGTGCCTACGGCAAGGCCTTCGGCCTGCCACTGGATCAAACCAAGTTCTTCACCACGTTCACCCTCATCGCCATGCTGGCCGGTTACGTGGTGGGCCTGCTCGCGATCCCGCGCTTCATTTCGCAGCAGGATTACCTGAAGTGGTCGGCGGTGCTGGGCGTGTTGCTGGTGGTTGGCGCGTACTTCACCCGCGACTACGTATCGGTGGGGTTCGTGGCCGCGCTGGGCTTTGCCAACGCGATGATGTGGCCGGCAATCTTCCCGCTGGCGATCAAGGGGCTGGGCCGGCATACGGAGATGGGATCGGCGCTGCTGGTGATGGGCATCGTCGGCGGCGCGATCATCCCGCGCCTGTTCGCCGGGCTGAAGCAGACGCACGATTTCCAGCTGGTGTTCCTGCTGCTGATGGTGCCCTGCTACCTGTACATCCTGTATTTCGCCGTGCGCGGGCATCGCGCGGCAACCCGCATTTAACGGGCGACGGTTACCATGCCTGCCTTGGGTGCGACAGGCGCGCCCCGCCACCCAGAGGCCGCATTGCGCAAACCCACGATCAAGGACGTTGCCGCACGCGCGCAGGTGTCGCTGAAAACGGTCTCGCGCGTCATCAACGACGAGACCGGCGTGCATGCCAGCACCCGCGAGCGCGTGCAGCGTGCGGTGGCTGCGCTGGGCTACCGGCCCGATGCGTCCGCGCGCAGCGTGCGCACCGGGCAGTCGTATGCCATCGGCCTGCTGTACGACAACCCGAACCCGTACTACGTGATCGCGATGCAAAGCGGCGTGCTGTCGGTCTGCCGGCAGACCGGCTATGGCCTGCAGATTCATCCCTGCGATGCCTCATCGCCCACGCTGGCCGACGAGATCGTGCAACTGGTGAAGCATGCGCGGCTGGCCGGCATCGTGCTGGCACCGCCGATGTCGGAACGGCAGCCGCTGGTGGACGAACTGGTGGCAAACGGCGTGCGGCTGGTGCGCATCGTGTCCTCCACCACCGACCCGCAGGGCGGCAGCGCCTGCGTGTATGTGGATGACCGCGACGCCGCCTACGACATCACCGAACACCTGATCCAGCTGGGTCACCAGCGCATCGGCTTCTTGTGGGGCGGCAAGTCGCACGGCTCGTCATGGGAACGCCACAAGGGTTACGAAGATGCACTGCGCGATTACGGCATCGCACTTGATCCGGATCTGGTGGTGGAAGGCGATTACAGCTTCGACGACGGCTTCCGTGGCGCGCGCCGGTTGCTGGCATTGCCGCAGCCGCCCACCGCGATCTTCGGCAGCAACGATGAAATCGCCGCCGGCGTGCTGGCGGCGGCGCGGTCGGGCGGGCTCAATGTGCCGTATGACCTGTCGATTGCCGGCTTCGAGGACAGCCCGTTCTCCAAGCAGAGCTGGCCGCCGCTGACCACCGCCAAGCAGGCCACCGAGGAAATCGCCCGCCACGCCGCGCGGCGTTTGCTGCACGACATCCGCGAGGAACCCGACGCACCGGCACCGAACGAAGGCTTCAGCCCGGAGCTGGTGGTGCGCGGCTCGACCGCGCCGCCACGACCGAAGGGCTGAGTCGCCGGTTCGGGGGCGTGCCGAGCAAGACGGCACCTACGGGGGTTCCACAAACCAGTTGTAGATGCGGAGCTTGCTCCGCATGTTGTCGCACCGAAATAAATACCAATCTGCGCGTCTGACGCCTAATTTTGCCATTTGGTATTTGATTGGTATCATCCCGGCGTGGACACCTACCTGCTCGCCGAGTTCCGTCGCCAGGCCGAAGCGCATCGCGCGCCGGCCTATCAGCATCTGCGGCGCACCCTGCAACACGCCATCGAAAACGGCACCTTCAGCGCCGGCCAGGCGCTGCCGCCAGAACGCGAACTCGGCAAGCTGCTTGGCGTGTCACGGGTCACCGTGCGCAAGGCCATCGCCGGTCTGGTCGATGACGGCCTGCTGGTGCAGCGGCAGGGCTCCGGCACCTTCGTCGCCGAGCGCATCGTCAAATCGTTCTCGCTGCTGACCAGCTTCAGCGACGACCTGCGCGCGCGCGGGATGGATCCGAAGTCGGTGGTGCTGGAACGCGGCAGCGGCGGCGCAACGCCGGAGGAAGCGATGGCGCTGAACCTCTCGCCCGGCACGCAGGTGGCGCGCTTCTATCGTTTGCGTACTGCCGCCGGCCAGCCGCTGGCGCTTGAACGCAGCAGCGTGCCGCTGGCCCTGCTGCCCGACCCGGCGCAGGTGCGCGATTCGCTGTACGAAGCACTCGCCACGCGCGGCCTGCATCCGGTGCGCGCACTGCAGCGCCTGCGCGCGATCGCCTTCGATGCCGAGCAGGCACGCCTGCTGCAACTGCCCGAAGGCAGCCCCGGCCTGTTCATCGAGCGCCGCGCCTTCCTCGACGACGGGCGCGTGGTCGAGTTCACCCGTTCGTTCTATCGCGGCGATGCCTACGACTTCGTCGCCGAATTGCAGGCGTCATGAGCCTGCCCACCCTCAACTTTTCCGGAACCTTGCCGATGCACGCTGCCGATCACACCTGGATGCACACCGAAGCCGCGCAGGCGGCAGATGCCGTTGCCCGCCAGTTCGCCGCCAACGCCGCCACCATCGACGCGCTGGTGCAGCGCCTGCGCGCGCAGCCGCCGCACTTCATCGTCACCTGCGCGCGCGGCAGTTCCGACCACGCCGCCACCTACGGCAAATACCTGTTCGAAACCACGCTGGGGTTGGTGACGGCTTCGGCATCGCCATCGGTCGGCTCGGTGTATGCGGTGCAGCCGAAACTCGATGGCGTGCTGTTCGTCGCCATCTCGCAGTCCGGCAAGAGCCCCGACCTGCTGCGCAATGCGGAGATCGCCAAAGCCGGAGGCGCGCACGTCGTCGCGTTGGTGAACGTGGCCGACTCGCCGCTGGCGAAGCTCGCTGATACCGTGCTGCCACTGCATGCCGGCCCGGAGAACAGCGTGGCCGCGACCAAGAGCTACCTGTGTTCGCTGGCAGCGCTGCTGCAACTGGCGGCGCGCTGGAGTGGCGATGCCAAGCTGCTGGCGGCGGTGGATGCCCTGCCCGATGCGCTGCGCGCAGCATGGCAGCAGGACTGGTCTTCGCTGGTCGCCGGCCTGCGCCTTGCCAATCGCCTGTTCGTGCTGGGTCGCGGCTTGGGCCTGGGCGCGGCGCAGGAAGCGGCGCTGAAGTTCAAGGAAACCTGCGGCCTGCACGCGGAGGCATTTTCTTCCGCCGAGGTGAAGCACGGCCCGATGGCGCTGGTCGGCCCGGACTTCCCGGTGCTGGCCTTCGCGCAGGATGACGAGATCGGCGCTGGCACTGCCGGTGTCGCCGCCGAGTTCGGCGCGCGCGGTGCGCCGGTGTGGCTGGCGCGCCCCGGCGCGTCCGGCGCGGGCATCCTGCCGCTGCCGGCATCGCCGCATCCGGCCTGCACGCCGATCCTCACCGTGCAGGCGTTCTATGGCGCGGTGAATGCATTGTCGGTGGCGCGCGGGCACAATCCCGATGTGCCGCCGCATCTCAACAAGGTGACGGAGACAGTTTAAAGCCGTCATTCCGGCGAAAACCGGAATCCAGCTTTTTGCAAGGCAATGCAACACAAGAGATGGATCCCGGCTTTCGCCGGGATGATGAAGCGAACCCCAGACAGTCAAGCATGAACCCATGACCACGCACATCTTCCACAACGGCCACGTCCTGACCGGGCAGGGTTTTGAATCCAACACGAACGTGGTGGTGAAAAACGGCATCATTTCCGCCGTGTTGCGCGGTGATTTCCCGGCTTCCGGCGAGTTCATCGACCTGCAGGGTGGTTACCTCGTCCCCGGTTTCATCGACGTGCAGGTCAACGGCGGCGGCGGCGTGCTGTTCAACAACGACACCAGCGTGGATGCCATCGCCGCGATTGGTCGCGCCCATCGCAGGTACGGCACCACCGGCTTTCTGCCCACCCTCATCAGCGACGATGCCGAGGTCATGCAGCGCGCGATCACCGCAACACATGACGCCATCGCGGCAGGCGTGCCCGGCGTGCTCGGCATCCATCTGGAAGGCCCGTACATCGCGCCCGCGCGCAAGGGCACGCACGATGCCGGCAAGTTCCGCGTGCCGGGTGCCGATGAAGTGGCGATGGCGACTTCGCTGGACAACGGCATCACCCTCATCACACTGGCACCCGAGCGCGTGCCAGCAGACACGATCCGCGCGATGGCCGAACGCGGCGCAATTCTTTGCGCCGGGCACACCGCCGCAACCTATGAGGAAACCCTTGCCGGCATCGACGCCGGGATCGAAGGCTTCACCCATCTGTACAACGCGATGACGCCGCTGCAGGGCCGCGAGCCCGGCGTGGTCGGCGCGGCACTGGAATCGGACTGCTGGGTGGGCGTGATCGTCGATGGCGTGCATGTGCATCCGTACAACCTGCGCCTGGCGCTGAAACTCAAGCCGCCCGGCAAGGTGATGCTGGTGACCGATGCCATGCCGATGGTCGGCAGCGACAACCCGAGTTTCGATCTGTACGGCGAAACCATCACCGCCGTGGATGGCGTGGTGCGCAATGCCGCAGGTGCGCTGGCCGGTTCCGCGCTGGACATGGCCAGCGCCGTGCGCAACACGGTGCGGCTGCTGGGCCTGCCGCTGGATGAAGCCTGCCGGATGGCGTCGCTGTATCCCGCCGTGTTCCTTGGCATCGGCGACAGCCACGGGCGCATCGAACCCGGCTTTCGCGCCGATCTGGTGTTGCTGGACGAAGACGTGAACGTGCTGCGCAGCTGGATCGGCGGCATCGAATAAGAGCCCTTGCTCGTCACTCCCGCGTAGGCGGGGATGACAAGCAAAATCAGTGTGCCTGATCCCAGTTGTCCCCAACGCCGCTGTCAACGACCAGCGGCACGCGCAGTTCCGCCGCGCCGGCCATCAGCGCCGGCACGTCCACCAGCAAGGTGTCAACGAAATCCGCATCGGCTTCGAACACCAGTTCGTCATGCACCTGCAGGATCATCAGCGCGCGGTCGCGGTGGCCTGCCAGCCAGTCGTCCACGCGCACCATCGCGCGCTTGATGATGTCGGCGGCGGTGCCCTGCATCGGCGCGTTGATCGCGGCGCGCTCCGCGCCCGCACGCTGCGCCGCATTGCGCGAGTGGATGTAGTCCAGTGCCAGCCGTCTGCCGAACACGGTTTCCACGAAGCCGTCATCGCGCGCCTGCTGCCGCGTGCGTTCCATGAAGTCGCGCACGCCGGGATAGCGGCTGAAATACAGCGCGATGTAGTCCTGCGCCTCGCCACGCGACACGCCCAATTGCCGCGCAAGCCCGAACGCGCCCATGCCGTACATCAGGCCGAAGTTGATCGCCTTGGCGGCGCGGCGCTCGCTGGATGACACCTGCGCGATGGATTTGCCGAACACCTCGGCGGCGGTGGCGCGGTGAACGTCATCGCCCTGCGCGAATGCGCGCAGCAGCGCCGGGTCTTCGGACAGATGCGCCATGATCCGCAGTTCGATTTGCGAATAATCGCAGGCCACCAGCTTGCGCCCCTTCGGCGCAACAAAGGCGGTGCGGATGCGCCGGCCTTCCTCGCTGCGGATCGGGATGTTCTGCAGGTTGGGATCGGACGATGACAAGCGTCCTGTGGCTGCGCCGGCCTGGTGATAACTGGTGTGTACGCGGCCGGTATCCGGGTTCACCATCTCCGGCAACTTGTCGGTATAGGTGCTGCGCAGCTTGGCAAGCCCGCGATACTCAAGGATCACGCGCGGCAGTTCGTGCTGGTCGGCGATGGCTTCCAGCGCTTCTTCATTGGTGGAAGGCGCGCCGCCCGGCGTCTTCACCAGCGCAGGCAGCTTGAGTTCCTCGAACAACAATGCGCCGAGCTGCTTGGGCGAATCCAGGTTGAAGCTGCGCCCGGCCAGTTCGGTGGCTTTCTGCTGCGCAGCCAGCATGCGCCGGCCAAGCTCGGCGGATTGGCGACGCAGTTCATCGGCATTGACCATCACGCCATTGGCTTCCACCCGCGCCAGCACCGGCACCAGCGGCATTTCGATGTCACGATAGACCGACAGTAGTTTTGCATCAGCCGCAAGCTTCGGTTTCATCACCCGATGCAGGCGCAGGGTGATGTCGGCATCTTCGGCGGCGTACTTCGTTGCATCGTCCAGCGCCACCTGCGAAAACGCGATCTGCTTGACGCCCTTGCCTGCCACGTCTTCGTACTTGATGGTGTCGTAACCGAGGTGGCGCTTCGCCAGTGAATCCATGTCATGCCGGGCGATGCCGGCATTCAGCACGAAACTTTCCAGCAGGGTGTCGTCGGCATAGCCGCGCACATCCACGCCGTGCCGGCGCAGGACGTGCAGGTCGTACTTGCCGTGCTGGCCGAGTTTCTTCTTTGCCGGATCAGACAGCAGCGGGCGCAATGCATCCAGCACCACGTCGCGATCCAGTTGTGCAGGCGAGCCGGGATAGTCATGACCCAGCGGGATGTAGCAGGCCTTGCCCGGCTCCACGCAGAAACTCATGCCAACCAGGTTGGCGCGCATCGCGTCCAACGCATCGGTTTCGGTATCGAAAGCGAACTCGTCCGCCGCGCGCAGGCGTTCGACCCACGCATCCAGCTGCGCCTGCGTCTGCACGGTTTCGTATTCGCCCGCTGCGGACAGTGCAGGATCAATACCTTCGACCGTTGCCGGTGCAGCGGCAACAAAACCGCCTCCGCGCGCG
>NZ_JASGED010000029.1:0-13924 GCF_047606765.1 Thermomonas sp.
CATGCAAGGACAGGCTGCCGCAACACGTTGACCAAAGCGGCCAGGGATCCGATGGAAAGGACCCGAAGCCACAACCGCCCTGGAGAAACAGAAATGAAAATCCGCAAAAATATGCTGACGCTCGGCATCGTGGCTGCGCTTGGCATGACCGGCACCGCCGTTGCGCAGGATGCGGGTCAATCCGCGCCGACCAAGCAGGAGGAAGCGAAAGACCTCGACAAGGTCGTGGTCACCGGTATCCGTGGCAGCCTGCAGAAGTCACTCGAAGCCAAGCGCGAGGCCAATGCCATCGTCGATGCGATCACCGCAGAAGACGTGGGCAAGTTCCCGGCCACCAACGTGGCCGAAGCCATCACGATCATTCCCGGCGTGACCATCGACAAGGCCTTCGGCCAGGGCGAGAAGGTCAGCATCCTCGGCACCGATCCGGCGCTGAACCGCACCCTGCTCAACGGCCAGACCATCGCGTCGGCAGACTGGTTCATCACCGACCAGCCGGGCCGCACCTTCAACTATTCGCTGCTGGCCCCGCAGTTGGTGAGCAAGGTGGAAGTGTTCAAGTCGCCCGAGGCGCACATCGACGAAGGTTCGATTGGCGGCACCGTGATCGTGCATACCCGCAAGCCGCTGGAACTGCAAGGCACTACCATCTCAGGTTCGGTGGGCTATCTGTACAACAACCGCATCGGTAGTGGCGACCCGTCGATTTCAGGCATGTTCGGCTGGAAGAACCAGGCCGGCAACTTCGGCCTGATCCTGTCGGCGCAGCGCGCGGACGAGAGCATCCGCCGCGATGGCATCGAGTCCTACGGCACCGTGACTGGCGACCACTACATCAATGGCCGCGAAGGCGCGCCAAACTCGATCACCAGCACCAGCGACAACTGGGCCACCAATCCGCCGACCGTCATGCCGCCAGCCTGCGTTGACGCTTGCAGGACCACCCTGCTGGCCAATCCCAATGCGGTGGCACCCAACGCGATCAGCGCCCATTACTTCGAGCAGCAGCGCGAGCGCGACACCCTTTCGCTGGCCGTGCAGTTCAAGCCGCACGAGAAGATGGACGTTGAATTGAACATGCTGGACGTGAAGGCCGGCTACGACAACATCAGCCATTCGATGTTCGCCTTCAACGGCAACGTGTGGAATTCGCTGGCTGCCATGACCGACCTGACCGTCGATGGTGGCGTCATCACCAAGGCCAGCTTCCGCAATGCGCTGACGGTGTATGACCTCATCAACCGCCAGGCCACGGTGGATACCGATTCCTACGACCTGAAGGTCAAGTGGAGCGACGAAAAATGGTTCGCCTCGGCGCATGGCGGCATCTCCAAGGCCACCGGCGGCACCGGGCGTCAGGTCTTCGGCGAGTTCCTCAACAAGGCCCACTACAGCTACGACCTGACCGGCAAGGTACCCACGCTGCACTTCGGCGGTTACCAGACCGATGCCATCCAGGACGTGCCCAGGCATGCCGCACCCGGCAATCCGGGCAGCCCGTTCAATGACCCCAGTGCCTACAGCTTCGATCGCGGCGAACCCTGCACCCAGTACTCCTGGGGCTGCGGCTGGCATGCCGACCCTGCCACCGCTGAAAACTGGAAGCCCGGCTGGGGCGGCAACATCGTCACCAAGCCGACCCGTGACGAGGAAAAGTACCTGCAGGCCGACTTCGGCATCTATCTGGATTCGGCGATCCACCAGATCCGATTTGGCGTGAAGCGCCGCGAGCACGAAACCGCGCAGTCGATGACAGGTGTCTCGCTGGGTTCGATCAAGGGCTATGGCGATGCCAGCGCCGACATGTTCGATCCGCGTTCGCTGCCGAGCAATTACCTGTCCGGTTTCGGTGACGTGGGCGATCTCAACAGCCGTTTCATGATCGATGGCTGGAAGCTGGCCGATTACATCCTCAGCGGCGATTGGCTGGCCCCGTGGCAGACCATGCCAAGCCCGAGCACCTTCACGGATGCCTCGTACGCGGCCAACACCTGGACCGTGACCGAAGACGTGACGGCGGCCTACGTGCAGGCCGACTTCAGCACCGAGCGCCTGCGCGGCAACGTCGGTGTGCGTCTGGTGCGTACCGAGTCCGAGAGCACCAGCTGGCAGTGCATCGGCTACATCAATTGCACCTCGACGTATGCAGCCAACAACGGTGTACACAAATACCAGTTGGCCACCGTCAAGAAGGCGTACAACGACGTGCTGCCGAACGTGAACCTGGCGTTCGACCTGAACGACCAGGTGGTGCTGCGCGCCTCGGCGGCCAAGGTGATCTCGCGCCCGAACTACGGTGACATGTCCAGCTATCTGTGGCTGGGCGACCAGACCCGGACCGGCGGTGGCGGCAATCCGGATCTGGATCCGTACAAGTCCACCAACCTGGACTTCTCGGCGGAGTGGTATTTCGCGGACAACGCGATCCTGGCCGGCACCCTGTTCCACAAGCGGGTGAACGACTACATCCTGGTCAGCACCCAGAAGGAGCAGCACTACAACCAGGCCGAGCAGGGTGTCACCGAGTTCGACGTTTCGCGTCCCAACAATGCGGGCGATGCCAAGGTTCAGGGCTTCTCGCTGGCGTTCCAGAAGACCTTCGACAATGGCCTGGGCCTGCTGGCGAACTACACCTATGCCGATGCCAAGGCCGATAGCGGTGCCCATCTGCCATACAACTCGAAGAACCAGGTCAACCTCAGCCCGTTCTTCGAGAATGATCGCTGGAGCGCGCGCGTGACCTATTCCATGCGCTCGAAGTACTACACCAACGTCGATCGCGGCAATTATCTGGTCACGGACGATTACGACTCGGTGGAAGCCAGCGTCAACTTCAAGATCAACGGCAAGCTGTCGATCGGTCTTGACGGCATGAACCTGCTGGACAGCGAATATCGCTCCTACGCGGAAGTCCCCGGCGTTGCCAACACGGAGATGCTGGTGCGCGGCCTGTACAAGACCGGTCGCCGCTACATGGCCACAGTGCGCTTCCAGTTCTAATTGCGATTGCTTCTTTGGCTGTAACCCCCCGGATCGGGGCCCGCAACCCGGGCCCCGCTTTTTTTGGTGCGAGAATCGATGCGCCACGACGAGGAGACCACATGAAATCCCGCCATGTTCCACGCCTGTCCGCCATCGCACTTGCCCTGTGCCTGACATTGCCGCCGCTTGCCGCGACCGCCGCCGATGGCACGCCGGCATTGATCCCGCTGCCCGCCAGCATCGAGGCGCGCGAGGGCAGCTTCACGCTTGGCCCGGACACGCGCCTCGTAGTGTGGGGCGGTGATGAACAGGCCGTGCATGCGGCGCGTGATTTCGCTGGCTTGATGCAAAGTTCGCGCGGCTTCACCCCGAAGCAGGGCGCGGCGCGACGTGGTAACCAGGTCGAGTTCGTGCTGGATCGCAAGGCCAGCTTGCCTGGCGATGAAGCCTACCGGCTCGACATCGACGATGCGGGTGCAAAAATCGTGGCGCGTGCGCCTGCCGGCCTGTATTACGGCGCGGTCACCCTGTGGCAACTTGCCACTGCCGATGGCGGCACCGGCGCGGCCCGCATCGACGCACAGCGGATCGAAGATGCACCACGTTTCGGCTGGCGCGGCTTCATGCTGGATTCCGCGCGCCACTTCTGGAGCGTGGACGAGGTCAAGCGCGTGCTGGACATGATGGCCATGCACAAGCTCAACACCTTCCACTGGCACCTCACTGATGACCAGGGCTGGCGCGTGGAGATCAAGCGCTATCCGCGCCTGACCCAGGTCGGCGGCTGCCGCATTCCCTCCGGTGATGCCGGCAAACTTCCGCTGACCGGCGCGCCGCGCCTGTATTGCGGTTATTACACGCAGGGACAAATACGCGAAGTGGTGCAGTACGCCGCACAGCGCCACATCACCGTGGTGCCGGAGTTCGACGTGCCCGGCCATGCCACTGCCGCCATTTCCGCGTATCCGGAGCTGGGCACCACCGACAAGCTGCTGCAGCCGTCCAGCGAATGGGGCGTGTTCCCCAATCTGTTCAACGTCGAGGAAAGCACGTTCCAGTTCCTTGAAAACGTGTTCGACGAAATCGTCGCGCTGTTCCCCGGTACCTACATCCACGTCGGTGGCGACGAGGCGGTGAAGGACCAGTGGATCGCGTCGCCGCGCGTGCAGGAGCGCATGCGCGAAGTGGGCGCGAAGAACGAGATGGAAATGCAGAGCCACCTGATCCGGCGGCTTGAGCGGCATCTTGCCAGGCATGGCCGTCGCCTGCTGGGCTGGGACGAAATCCTGGAAGGCGGGATTGCACCGAACGCCACGGTGATGTCATGGCGCGGCACCGAAGGTGGCATCGCCGCCGCCAAGTCCGGCCATGACGTGGTGATGACGCCGGCCAGCCATCTGTATTTCGACTACCACCAGACGCTGTCGCCCAATGAGCCGCCGGGCCGGCCGGTGCAGGTGACGCTGGAGAAGGTCTATGGCTTCGAGCCGGTGCCGGCGGAACTCACCCCGGAGCAGCACAAGCACATCCTCGGCGTGCAGGCCAACCTGTGGACGGAGCACACCCGCAATTTCGCGCGCGTGCAGCATCACGCTTTCCCGCGCCTTGCTGCGGTGGCGGAGATCGGCTGGTCGCCGGCAGCCAAGCGCGACTATGCAGGCTTCCTGACCCGCCTGCCGGTGCAGTTGCAGCGCTACAAGGCGCTGGGCATCGAATACGCAAAGACACCGTTCGAAGTGCTGGCGAAGGCCGAGGACGAGCGCAAGGCCGGCACCGTGAAGGTGGCGCTGGACAACACGCTGGGCTACCCGATCCGCTACACCACCGACGGCAGCGAGCCGAATGCGCAGTCGCCGCTGTACGCCGCGCCGGTGGAAGCAAAACTGCCGCTGGACATCCGCGCCGCCGCGTTCGCCGGCAACACTGCGTTGGCTCCGGCCACGCTGCACAGGTTCGATGCCGTGAGCCTCTTGACCCGCACGGACGAACAGCTCGCCACCTGTCCGGACACGGGCCGTTTGCTGCTGCGGCTGGAGGACGACGGCCCCGCCGAAGGCGAGCGCGCGATCTTCAACGTCACCATCTTCTATCCGTGCTGGCTGTGGCCGCAGGCGGACATGGACGGCATCGGCGCGATGAAGGTGCGGCTGGGGCGCATTCCGTACTACTTCCAGTTGGCCCATGACGAACCGAACCGCCGGTTCCTGCCGGCGCAAACGCCGAATGGCGAACTGCTGGTGCAGTCCGGCGGCTGCAGGGGGCCGGTGCTGGCCCGCCAGCCGCTGCCGGCAGATACCGGCGCGGACGGCTTCATCGACGTGGACGTGCCGGTGAAGAACGTCGCGGGTCGCAGTGACCTGTGCTTTACCGCCACCGGCGACACCCGCCCGCTGATGTGGGTGCTGGATCGGGTCACGTTGCAACCGGCGAAGTAATCGCAACATCCCGCGCGCCCATCATCCGGGCGCGCGGGTCGGTTAGGCTGCGCGTCCGCCCCCACGCGCTGATTCGATGGCCTTCGACGCCTTTGCCCTGATCCTCGGCATGCTTGCACTGGGCATGTTGTTTGCGCGCTTGCGCATGCTGCCCGACAGCGCGCCCGAAGTACTCAATCTGGTGGTGCTGCATGTCTGCCTGCCGGCGGCGGTGCTGATCTACGTGCCGCGCCTGCGGCTGGATGCCTCGCTGCTGGCATTGGTCGCCACGCCATGGCTGCTGATGGGCGCGACGGTGGCGCTGGTGCTGGCCTGCACGCGCTGGCTGCATCTGCGTCGCGACCAGCACGCAGTGCTGCTGCTGTGCGTGGGGCTGGGCAATACCAGTTTCATCGGCTACCCGATGGTGCAGGCGCTGCTGGGCGAACAGGCGCTGCCGTATGCGGTGGTCTATGACCAGTTGGGCAGCTTCCTGCTGCTGTCCAGTTTCGGCCTGTACGTGGTGGCGGCTTATGGCGGTGACACACCGCCTTCGCCACGTGCGTTCGCGCTGCGGATGCTGCGCTTCCCGCCGCTGTGGGCGCTGGTGTTCGCTTTCGTGGCGATGCCGGAGCATCCACCCGCATGGATCGCGGCGATGCTGCGCAGGCTGTCGGACGCGCTGCTGCCGCTGGTGATGCTGGCGGTGGGGCTTTCGATACGGCTGCGCATGCCGCACGAGGAACTGCGCCCGCTGTTGGCCGGGCTGGCGCTGAAGCTGCTGCTGTTGCCCTTGCTGGCGCTGGGTTTGGGCAAGGCGATGGGTCTGCATGGCGACATCCTGCACGCCAGCGTATTGGAGGCAGGCATGCCGGCGATGGTCACCGCTGGGGCGCTGGCGATCAGCCATGGGCTGGCCCCGAGACTCGCTGCGGCGCTGGTCGGCTACGGCATTTTGCTGTCCTTGCTGAGCCTGCCGGGCTGGGCCTGGCTGCTGCGGCAGTTGTCATGAACCGCGCAAGCTGCGGTAGGCTTGCCACTTGCCGCATGCATCCGGGGAAGATGGCATGAGTTGGTCGGGGCTACAGGTGATGGTGGTGGAGGATCACGGCTTCCAGCGCCGGATCGCGCTGCACCTGCTGGGTGAGATCGGCATCGAGCGCGTGCTGGAAGGCGCGGACGGCCTGCATGCGCTGGACGTGCTGCGCAGGCAGGACGCGCCGCCGGACGTGGTGCTGGTTGACCTGGACCTGCCCGGCATGGACGGCATCGAATGCATCGGCCACATCGCGCAGGAGCGCCTGGCGCGTGCGGTGGCGGTGGTCAGCGCGCTGGATCCTGCCCTGCTCAATACCGTGCAGACCATGGCCCGCGCCTACGGCCTGCGCGTGCTGGGCAGCGTGGAAAAGCCGCTCACCCGCGAAAAGCTGGAAGGCGTGCTGAACCGCTTCGACGAGCAAGCGGGCGAGGAACAGGACGATCCCGATACCGAGTTCGGCATCGACATGCTGGCCGAGGCGCTGGAAAAGGGCGAGATCGTGCCGTGGTTCCAGCCGCAGGTGGAGTTCGCCAACGGCAAGGTGATCGGGGTGGAGGCATTGGCGCGCTGGGAGCGCCCCGACGGCAGCGTGGTACGCCCGCTGCATTTCGTGCCAGTGCTGGAACGCGAGGGGCTGGCGAATGCGCTGACCGACCGCATGCTGAGCGAGGGCTGCCGCTGGAAGCGGCAATGGGACCACGGCAGCACGCGGCTCAAGCTGTCGGTGAACGTGCCTGCGGTGGCGCTGGCCGACCCCTCCACCGCCGACCGCTATCAGGCCATCGTGCAGAGCTACGACATCGAGCCGGAAGAAGTGGTGCTGGAAATCACCGAAAGCTCGGTGATGTCCGATGCCGCGCGCGGGCTGGGCCTGCTGGCGCGGCTGCGGCTGAAGGGCTTTGGGCTGTCCATCGACGACTTCGGCACCGGCTATTCCTCGCTGGCGCAGTTGTCGCAGATTCCCTTCACCGAATTGAAGATCGACCAGGACTTCGTGTTCGAGGCGCACGCGCAGCCGCGCAAGCGTGCGGTGGTGGAAGCCAGCCTGGATCTGTCGCGCAAGCTGGGGCTGACCACCGTGGCCGAAGGCGTGGAAACCGTCGAGGACTGGCAGATGCTGGCCGAGCTGGGTTGCGACGTGGCCCAGGGCTGGCTGATCGGCAGGCCGGCACCGGGCAGCGAGTTGCAGGCGCTGGTGTCGCGCTGGCGTCGCCCGGGCTATTGAGGTCGCCCGCGTCCGGCATGCGCGCAACGGAGCATCGGCATGCGGTTTGATCCGTCCAAGCTGGGCATCCGCCACCAGCTGCTGGGCCTGTTCGGCCTGTTCCTGCTGACTGGCGCGCTGGTGCTGCTGATCGACGAGATCGGCCAGTACTACACCCGGCAGTCGATGATGGCGATGCGCGATGACGTGCAGATCGGCATCCGCCGCATTCGCCGGCTGGCCGATGCCTACGGCCAGGACGTGGTCAACACCACCTTCCGTACCCGCAATTACCTGATCGACTGGGAGCAGGCCGATCGCCGCGTGACCGAGGCGCAGGCCGCGACGCAAAGCGACTGGGAAGCGCTGCAGGCAATGCCGCTTGCCGGCGATGACAAGGCGCTGCTGGAACAGGCGTTGCTGGCGCGCCCGCGTGCCGATGAAGCCGCCGCCAGCCTGCACCGGATCCTGCAGTCGCGCGACATCCTGGAACTGGGGCGCTTTGCCGACCGCGAGCTGTACCCGGCCATCGACCCGGTGGTCGAACGCCTGACCGCGCTGGCCGAGCGTGGCGAATACCGCGCTGACGTGCTGGTGCAGGCGGAGATCGTGCGCGGCAAATGGCTCAGCCGCGTGCGCATCGCACTGGCGCTGCTGTGTTTCGGGCTGGCGGTGGTGTACGGGCGGCGCATCCTGCGCAACGGCTATCGCGGGGTGGAAAGCCTGACCCGGCTCGCGCGCAAGATGGAGCAGCACGACTACACCGCGCGTCCGCACTACATTCCGCGCGGCGAGCTGGGCGAGGTGATGGACAGCTTCCTGCAGATGCGCGACCACGTGCGCAGGATTGAAACCCAGCTCAACGACCAGCTTGCCAGCAACGACCGCGTGCGGGTGGCGCTGGAACGCCGCGAGCATTTCCAGCGGCTGCTGCTGGAAGCGGCACAGACTGCGATCTTTGCGGTCGATGAGGAGGGCGTGTTCTCGCAGGTGAACCCCTTCGGTGAAATGCTGCTGGGCTGGCCGGCGGGTTCGCTGCTGGGGCGCGAAAAGCTCGATGTGGTGCTCGACAAGGACGCCGTGGGCGCGTTGGCGCGTTCACTCAGCGAGGCCTACGGCCAGCGTGTTGCGGCGGACTGGACGGCGCTGCGCCTGCTGGCCGAACACCACGAGCCCCCGCGCGAGTTCGTGCTGCGCCACCAGCGCGGGCGCACCTTGCCGGTGCTGCTGGCGTTGTCGGCGATGCGTGATGACAGCGGCGCGATGGTCGGCCTGCTGGCGGTGGCCACCGACCTGACCGTGCTCAAGCGGCTGGAACGCGCACTGCGTGACAGCGAAACACGGGCGAAGGAAGCAAGCCAGGCCAAGAGCTCGTTCCTGGCCTCGATGAGCCATGAAATCCGCACCCCGATGATCGGCGTGACCGGCATGATCGAGGTGCTGTCGCACACCCAGCTGGATGCCGAGCAGCGGCGCGCGCTGGGCGTGATCCAGGCCTCGGCGGAAACCCTGCTGCGGATCATCGGCGACATCCTCGACTTCTCGAAGATCGAAGCCGGGCGGATGGAACTGGAACTGGTGCCAACCTCGCTGCCGGACCTGATGCACAGCGTGGTCGCCAACTACGCGGCTTCGGCCTCTGCCAAGGGCATCAGCCTGGAGTGCCGGATCGATCCGCAGATCGCGCCCGCGCATTACGCCGACCCGGTGCGCCTGCGGCAGGTGATCGGCAACTTCCTGTCGAATGCGATCAAGTTCACCGAGCGTGGCGGCGTCACCGCCGTGGTGGAACTGCGCGGCCACGATGCCGACGATGGCGCGATGGGCTGCGACCGCCTCTCGTTCCAGGTCATCGACACCGGCATCGGCGTCAGCGAGCAGGCGCGCGCGCGGCTGTTCCAGCCGTTCTCGCAGGCGGAGGCAAACACCACCCGCCGCTTCGGCGGCACCGGGCTGGGCCTTGCCATCAGCCGCCGCATCGCCGAGCTGATGGGCGGTAGCGTGGAGATGGATTCCACGCTGGGACAGGGCAGCACCATGCGGCTGGAAGTGCGCCTGCATCGCGCGCCAGCGGAGGAACTGCCCAACCTGATGCTGCCGGGCCGGCGCGTGGCCGGTTTCACGCCGCGCGCATTGCCCACCATCGAGCAGGCCGAACGCGAACGCAGCCTGGTGCTGCTGGTCGATGACCATCCCACCAACCGGCAGGTGATCCAGCGGCAACTGGCGCTGGCCGGCTACGCATCGGAAGTGGCATGTGATGGTCGCGAAGGTCTGGAGCGTTGGCGCAGCGGGCGTTATGCACTGCTGCTCAGCGACGTACACATGCCGCTGATGGATGGTTACCAACTGGCTGGCGTGATCCGCGCGGAGGAAGCAAAGCGCGGGCTGCCGCGCACGCCGATGGTGGCGCTGACGGCGTCGGCATTGAAGGGCGAAGCCGAGCGCTGCCTTGAAGCCGGCATGGACGACTATCTGGCGAAGCCGGTCGGCATCGAAACCCTCGGTGCCTGCCTGCAACGCTGGTTGCCGCATACCGCGTCCGTTGCTGGCATTTCCAACGAAGAGGCGATGCGCATCCAGACCGCCAACAACGAACAGGCAACCGCCGACCTGCCGCCAGCGGATGCGCCGGTGCAACCTGCCGGCCTGGAAGTGTTGCGCGCCGCCGTGCTTGACCAATTGACCGGTGGCGGCAGCGATGCAAACCGCGCACTGCTCGCGGATTTCCTTGCCAGCACTGACGAGGACATGCGTGAACTGGAACGGTTGCAGGCACTCGCCGATGCGCCGGGCGTCACCCGGCAGGCGCACAAGATCAAGGGCGCGGCGCGGCTGGTGGGTGCGATGCAGCTGGCCGCTGCCGCCGATGCGCTGGAAAGCACGGGCCGTGGCGGTGACTGGCAGCAGGCGCCAGTGTTGGTGGACGCATTGCGCGCGGCGGTCGCTGCATTGCACAAGTACCTTGCCGGGCAGGGCGCAGGCTGAACAAGAAGGTTGCGAAAGGCGTTCGTTTCAGCATCGCCCGTTGTACCCTGCCGGCATGCCCGCGCCGTCGCCGGGCCGGCCTTGATGCCGCCATGCACCAACCCCGGGAGGACGCACGATGCGCCAATTGATCCTGCTTCGCCACGCCCATGCCGAGCCCGCCAGCGCCGGACAGGACGACCACGACCGCCCGCTGTCCTCGCTCGGGCTGGCCGAAGCCCGCGCCGCCGGCGAATGGTTGCGCGCCAATGGCCTGCAACCCGACCGCGTGTTGTGTTCCTCCGCGCTGCGCACGCGCCAGACGCTGGACACGCTGGGTGAGCTGGGCGATGCCGAGCGCCGGCAGGAGCCGTCGATCTACGAAGCCAGCCCCGGCACGCTGGCCGCACTGGCCGATGCCAACAACGATGCCGGCTGCCTGCTGCTGATCGGCCACAACCCCGGTCTGGAACAACTGGCCGCGCTGATGCACAGCGGCCAGACCGGCGACTATCGCGGCATGCCGCCCGCTGCCATCGCGGTACTGGACTTGCCTGCGGGCGCAGTGATCGAACCCGGCATTGCCCGCCTGTCCGCGTTCTGGTGGCCATAGGCCGCGCGAAGGGATCGCGATGCGTCATCGCTTCACCCTCGCGCTGCTGGCGCTGTTGTCGCTGGCCGGTTGCGCAACGCTGTCGCCACCGCAGCGCGATGCCGCCGTCGGCATCGCCCATGCCGCGCGCAGCACGCAGGTGGACTGCAACCGCGAGGATGCCTGCGCGCTGCCATCGCCGCTGATGGACGCCGCGCGCGAGACGATGGCGGCGTCCACACCGGAAGCGCCACGGCACAACGCCCTGATCCTGGACAACGCGCCCGATGCGCTGCTGGCGCGCATCCATCTGATCCGTTCCGCACGCCACAGCATCGACCTGCAGACCTACATCTTCGACGAAGATGATTCCGCGCAGCTGGTGCTGGATGAATTGCAGGCCGCAGCCTTCCGCGGTGTGCGCGTGCGCGTCTTGCTGGATCAACTGGCTGCGCTGAAACAGCTGGACACGCTGGCGGCATACAGTGCGTTGCATGCCAATTTCGAATTGCGCGTCTATAACCCGGTGCTGGATCGCGGCCGCTTGTCATTGCCGATGTACGCGGTTGCTGCCGCCTGTTGCTGGGGCCAGCTCAACCGGCGCATGCACAACAAGCTGCTGCTGGTCGATGGCATCGCCGCGATCACCGGCGGGCGCAATTATCAGGACGACTATTACGACTGGGACGCGCACTTCAATTTCCGTGACCGCGACCTGCTGCTGACCGGGCCTGCGCTGCGCGACATGGCGGTGAACTTCGAAGCGTTCTGGAACTCGCGCCGCAGCGTGCCTGCAGAGCAGTTGGGCGATGTCGCCCGCCACCTGCTGAAGAACGGGCCACCGCCGCCGCCACATCATCCCTATCGCAAGCCGGAGCGGGTGCGCGCATTGCTGGCCGACGTGGCCGATCCGCAGGTGCTGCGCGAACGCTTCATCACCCCGGCGCTTGCGGTGCAGAACGTGCAGTTCATCGCCGACTTCCCGGTCAAGCATCGGCTGGATGCGCCCGCGAAGAACCACGTCCCGGTGCGCACGGATGCGGCCAGCACGCGGTTGATGGAACTGATCGCCGGCGCGCGCGAGGACGTGCTGCTGCAAACGCCGTATCTGGTGCTGTCGCGGCAGGCGCAGCGCACGTTCCGCCACCTGCACAAGCAGGACGCGCCGCCGCGCGTGCGCGTGTCCACGAATAGTCTTGCCGCGACCGACGCCTTCATCACCTACGCGATGTCGTACAAGTACAAGCGCCGCTACCTGCACAAGTTCGGTTTCGAAATCCACGAGTTCAAACCGTTCCCGGCGGATGCGCCATTCGAGTTCGGCATCACCGGTGCGGACTTGCCGGAACTGGACGCAGACGAACCCGCGCAGCCCGCACGCCGCAGCCTGCGCCAGCGCCTGCTTGCATTACGCGGGCTGGATTCCGAGCCGGAGAGTGAAGCTGGCCGGCGTTCGCCGTTTGGTTCAGCCGGTGGCATGCCGGTACGGCTCAAGCGCGCCGGCATCCGCATGGGCCTGCACGCAAAATCGCTGGTGGTGGATGGCCGCGTTGGCGTGGTCGGCACCCACAATTTCGACCCGCGCGGCGACACCCTCAACACCGAAAGCGCGGTGGTGATCGAAGACCCTGCGTTCGCCCGCGCGCTGGCCACCAGCATTCGCCGCGACATGGCACCCGGCAATGCATGGACCATCGCCCGCCGCGACCGCCCGCCGGTGCTGTCCGGGCTGGAATATTCGCTGGGGAAGATTTCCGAACGCCTGCCGATCTTCGACCTGTGGCCGATCAAGTACGCCACCAGTTACGAATACGCACCCGGCCCGGATTGCCCACCCGGCGAACCGCCGTCACCTTTCTCCCCGCACTTCCGCGCCTGCCACAAACCCGTCGGTGATTTCCCCGAAGTGGACATGGGCCTGAAGCGCCTCGGCGTGCGCGTGTTCACCGGCTTCGGCTCCGGGTTGTCGCCGATTTTGTAGGGCGCAGTTTTCCTGCCTCCGATGAGGCATAGAATGGCGTTAAACCCCAGAGAAATATCATGGCACCTCTCAAGAAACTCGCCCTCGTTGCTCTTCTCTCGCTGTCGGTCGCCTCGCAATCCACACTGGCTGCCCATAACGACCCTAAAGATGTTGAGGCAATCCGCGAAGTTGTGGAGGCATTCCGCACATCAATCATCAACAAGGACAAGGCAACTTTTGTTGGCCTTTTCTACTCTGATAATCCTGAACATGTGACGTGGCAGATGGTGGACGACGATGCTCGGGTTGCACGACTCAAGGAGTTCGTACCCGAAGCGAGCAGGGTGGTCAGGTGGACAGAGAACAACTACCTGGGCATGATCGATTCGACAGATTCGGAATCGATCGAGGAAGTATTTCGGGGCGTAACCATAGATACGGATGGATTGGTCGCTTCCGTGAACTTTGACTATTCCGTTCTGCGCAATGGGGAAGAATCCCATTGGGGCCGAGAGATGTGGCATTTGGTCCACACCGAAGACGGCTGGAAGATCATCTCAGTAATATGGTCACAGCGAGACCCTGTATCCAACCAGTGAGCGAATTCATTCAAGTCGGCACCGCTTCGCGGCGCGGCTTAGGGAAGGTCTGAACAAGCCGTCATTCCGGCGAAAGCCGGCTGCTTCTGACAAACGAATGTTTGTCCAATCCAGCTGTTTGGTAAGTCACTGAAAAAGCTGGATCCCGGCTTTCGCCGGGATGA
>NZ_JASGED010000030.1:0-19027 GCF_047606765.1 Thermomonas sp.
CCAACGGCGCGCAGGTCGTCATCGACCAGTTCATCGCCGCAGGCGAAGCCAAGTGGGGCCGCATCACCGGCCTGACCCTGCTGCTGCCGCACGGCTATGAAGGCCAGGGCCCGGAGCACAGCTCGGCGCGCCTGGAACGCTTCCTGCAACTGTGCGCGCTGGAGAACATGCTGGTCTGCGTGCCCACCACGCCCGCCCAGTGCTTCCACATGCTGCGCCGGCAGATGAAGATGACCACCCGCAAGCCGCTGGTGGTGATGTCGCCCAAATCGCTGCTGCGCCACAAGCTGGCGGTCTCGACGCTGGATGAACTGGCCAATGGCGAGTTCCAGCACCTGATCGGCGATGCCACTGCCGATGCCAAGAAGGTCAAGCGCGTGGTGCTGTGTTCGGGCAAGGTCTATTACGACCTGCTGGAAGACGCGCAGAAGCGCGGACAGGACGATGTCGCCATCCTCCGCATCGAACAGCTCTATCCGTTCCCGCGCCCGCAGCTTGCCGCCGAACTGAAGAAGTACGCCAAGGCCACCGACGTGATCTGGTGCCAGGAAGAACCGCAGAACCAGGGCGCGTGGTATCAGATCAAGCACCATCTGACCGCCTGCCTGACCGGCAAGCAGACGCTGCACTACGCCGGTCGTGCGCGCTCGCCCTCGCCCGCCGTGGGCCATTTCGCCGACCACATAGCCGAGCAGCTCAAGCTGGTCGCCGACGCGCTGGTGAACCCGCTGGGCGGCGAAATCAGCCCCGAATGATCGAATAACCTCGAACGCAACCCCCTAACGCATTACCGACAGGACGCCCGCATGGCCACCGAAGTCAAAGTTCCGGTTCTCCCCGAATCCGTTTCCGACGCCACCATCGCAAGCTGGCACAAGAAGGCCGGCGATGCCGTCAAGCGCGACGAGAACCTGCTTGATCTTGAAACCGACAAGGTCGTGCTGGAAGTCCCCTCGCCGGTCGATGGCGTGCTGAAGGAAATCAAGTTCGCCGAAGGCAGCACCGTCACCAGCCAGCAGGTGATCGCGGTGATCGAGGAAGGTGCGGTCGCGGTGGCAGCGCCGGCGCAGCCCGCCGCAGGCCCGCAGGAAGTCCAGCCCAAGGCCGAAGCCGCGAAGCTTCAAGCCGCAGCACCTGCAAGCACCACGCCGGCTCCGGTCAGCGGTGAGCTGCCGCCGGGCGCGCGCTTCGCTGCCGCCACCAGCGGTGTGAATCCTGCCGACGTGGCCGGCACCGGCCGTCGCGGCATGGTGACCAAGGAAGACATCGTCAACTACGCCAGCGGCAAGACCGCAGGCGTGGCCGGTGGCGCCCGCCCGGAAGAGCGCGTGCCGATGACCCGCATGCGCGCCCGTATCGCCGAGCGCCTGATGCAGTCGAAGAACTCCATCGCCATGCTGACCTCGTTCAACGAGGTCAACCTGGGCAAGGTGATGGCAATGCGCAAGGAACTGGGCGAAGCCTTCGAGAAGGCCAACGGCATCAAGCTGGGCTTCATGAGCTTCTTCGCCAAGGCTGCCGCCAATGCCCTGCAGAAGTACCCGGTCATCAACGCATCGGTTGATGGCAGCGACATCATCTATCACGGCTACGCCGACATCAGCGTGGCGGTCTCCACCGACAAGGGTCTGGTCACTCCGGTGCTGCGCAACGTCGAGCGCATGAGCTTTGCCGACATCGAGGCAGGCATCGCCGACTACGCCAAGAAGGCACGCGACGGCAAGCTGGGCCTTGAAGACCTGCAGGGCGGCACCTTCACCATCACCAACGGCGGCACCTTCGGCTCGCTGATGTCCACGCCGATCGTGAACCCGCCGCAGAGCGCGATCCTCGGCATGCATGCGATCAAGGAACGCGCCATCGTGGAGAACGGCCAGGTCATCGCCGCGCCGATGATGTACATCGCGCTGTCCTATGACCACCGCATCATCGACGGCAAGGACGCGGTGCTGTTCCTGGTGGACATCAAGAACCAGCTGGAAAATCCGCACCGGATGCTGCTGGGCATGTGATGCCCTTCTCCCCCTCTCCCAACGGGAGAGGGGTTGGGGTGAGGGTTCGGTTTCGCCGCATTCCCGCCCGCCGTACCCTCATCCGCCCTTCGGGCACCTTCTCCCGCCAGCGGGAGAGGGAGAAAGCAGGAAATGCACATGAGCGAACAACAGAACTTCGACGTCGTCGTCATCGGTGCCGGCCCGGCTGGCTACCACGCCGCCATCCGCGCCGCGCAGCTTGGCCTGAACACCGCCTGCATCGACGCCGCACTGGGCAAGGACGGCAAGCCTGCGCTGGGTGGCACCTGCCTGCGCGTGGGCTGCATCCCGTCCAAGGCGTTGCTGGATTCCAGCCGCCAGTTCTGGAACATGGGCCACATCTTCGACCAGCACGGCATCAGCTTCGACAAGCCGAAGATCGACGTCGCCAAGATGATCGCCCGCAAGGACGGCATCGTGAAGCAGTTCACCGGCGGCATCGCCGCGCTGTTCAAGGCCAACAAGGTGACGCCGTTCTACGGCTTCGCCCAGTTGCAGCCGGGCAACATCGTGAAGGTGAAGCAACACGACGGTTCCGAAGTGGAATTGAAAGGCACCAACGTCATCCTCGCCGCCGGCTCCGACTCCATCGAACTGCCATTTGCGAAGTTCGGCGAACACATCATCGACAACGTCGGCGCGCTCGACCTGGACAAGGTGCCCAAGCGCCTTGGCGTGATCGGCGCGGGCGTGATCGGCCTGGAGCTGGGTAGCGTGTGGAAGCGCCTCGGCGCGGAAGTGACCATCCTTGAAGGCATGCCGGACTTCCTTGCCGCCGCCGACAAGGAAGTGAGCAAGGTCGCCGCCCGCGAGTTCAAGAAGCAGGGCCTGGACATCAAGCTGGGTTGCAAGGTCAGCGGCACCGAAGTGAAGAAAGATGGCGTGCATGTCGCCTACACCGACGACAAGGGCGCGGCGCAGGAAATCGTGGTGGACAAGCTGCTGGTGGCCGTGGGCCGCCGCGCCGCCACCAAGGGCCTGCTGGCCGAAGGCACCGGCGTGCAGCTCAACGAACGTGGGCAGATCGTGGTGGACGAGCATTGCCACACCGGCGTGGATGGCGTGTGGGCCGTCGGCGACTGCGTGCGCGGCCCGATGCTGGCGCACAAGGGTTTCGAGGAAGGCATCGCGGTGGCCGAACTGATCGCCGGCCTGCCAGGCCACGTCAATTTCGACACCATTCCGTGGGTGATCTACACCGAGCCGGAAATCGCATGGGTCGGCAAGACCGAGGAACAGCTGAAGGCCGAAGGCATCCCGTACAAGGCCGGCAGCTTCCCGTTCGCCGCCGTGGGCCGCGCGGTGGCGATGGCCGAACCGGCCGGCTTCGTGAAGGTGCTGGCGCATGCCGAAACCGACACCATCCTCGGCATGCATCTGGTCGGTGCGAACGTGTCCGAACTGGTACACGAAGGCGTGCTGGCGATGGAGTTCAAGGGCAGCGCCGACGACCTAGCACGCATCTGCCATGCGCATCCCTCGCTGAGTGAAGCGGTGCATGATGCGGCGATGGCAGTACACAAGCGGTCGATCCACAAGGCGAACTGACGCACGCCTTTCAACCGTAGATGCGGAGCTTGCTCCGCATGCCTTCGTGCCGAGCGAGCTCGGTATCTACGATGCAAGGCTCACGAAACGGCGCACCTCGGTGCGCCGTTTTCGTTCGCATCGCGCCATAATTAGCGCATTCAATGGCGGAGTGATCCAAATCGGAAAGTGGAGGATCGACAATTCTTGCCATCAAACCGGCTTAAACACCTGGCATGTAGCCCTACCCTTCGCCTTGCGGATAAAACTCGCATCGAACGTCGCCAGTTTTTCGCAACGCGAGGCAGCACCGGCCAGATGGACGGCATCGGCAAAATCCATTCCGTTGCGATACCACGCCACGGTTTCTGGTGTGTGCGCAGTTTCAGGCACAACAGGTGGCATCAGCAGGATAGCTTCCACCACGTCGGCCACTTCCTCGCGCGGAATCTGGTATTTGGATTCCAGTACCCAAACCACTTCCTGCAATACCGAGTTGAGCAGCAATATCGAATCACCACCGTGAAGCACGCGCAGACTTGCGGCGACCTGATCCGGGTCGTCATTGATCACGATCCGCACCAATACATTGGCATCCACCGCAATCATTTCTTCAGGCTCCGCTCATAGCGTTCGACGGCGCACTTGCGCACGACCTCGTGCATTTCCTCATCCGTCATCGGCTTGCCCTTGCGGTATCTGGAAAGACTACCCACGATATCGCTCCAGTCAGCCTGCTTGGTTGCCTGCACCTTCTTGACGATCAAATAGCCTCCGGCATTGAGCACCTGCAATTCCTGCCCCGGTTCCCAGTGCATGGCGTCGCGCATGGCTTTGGGCAGTACGACCTGCCCCTTGGTGGACAACTTTGTGGTTTCCATGAAATGAACTCAAAGTAAGACTTTCCAACTTTAGTCTTACCACTCCGCTACTGCAACAGGCCCACTAAAATTGTTGCCATGAAATCCATCTGCGTCTATTGCGGCTCCAACCCCGGCATCAACCCGGCCTATGCTGCCCTCGCCCGCGCGCTGGGCAAGCGGTTGGCCGATGACGGCATACGGCTGATCTATGGCGGCGGCAACGTCGGCCTGATGGGCATCGTGGCAGACAGCGTGCTGGAACACGGCGGCGAAGTCATCGGCGTGATCCCGCAGCAACTGGTCGATTGGGAAGTCGCGCACAAGGGCGTCACGCGGCTGGAAATCGTCGATTCCATGCACGCACGCAAGGCGCGCATGTTCGAGTTGTCCGACGGCTTCATCGCCCTGCCCGGCGGCTTCGGCACGCTGGAGGAAATCTTCGAGATGCTGACGTGGCGGCAACTTGGCCTCGGCAAGAAGCCCTGCGCCTTCCTGGAAGCCAACGGCTTCTGGCAACCGCTGATGGCGATGCTGGACACGATGGTGGCCGAACGCTTCCTGCACCCGGAACAACGCCACGACATGTGGCACGGCAGCGACATCGACGCGCTGCTGGCATGGATGCACGGCTACCAACCCGCACAGGCAGACAAGTGGCTGGATGAAAAGCGTCGCAGCCAGTTGCAACTGACCCCGGAGGATGCATGAGCGTCCCGGCGAACTTCCGCGCCTTCCGCATCCACAACGATGATGCAGGCTATCGCGCCGGCATCGAAACGGTTTCGCTGGATGACCTCAACCCCGGCGAAGTCGTCATCAAGACCGCGTATTCCTCGGTCAACTACAAGGATGCGCTGGCCGGCACCGGTGAAGGGAAAATCCTGCGCAGGTTCCCGCTGGTTGGCGGCATCGACGTGGCCGGCCATGTGGTGGCATCGACCGATCCCAAGTTCAAGGAAGGCGACGCGGTACTGGTCACCGGCAGCGGCCTGTCGGAAACCCGCGACGGCGGCTATGCGGAATACGCGCGACTGGAATCGAAGTGGGTGGTCGCCCTGCCCGCCGGCCTGAGCCTGCGCGAGGCGATGATCCTCGGCACCGCCGGCTTCACCGCCGCGCTGGGCCTGCTGCGCATGACCGAGAACCGGCAGACGCCCGACCTCGGCCCGCTGGCGGTCACCGGCGCGAGCGGCGGTGTGGGCTCGCTGGCGATTGCCATCTTCCGCAAGGCCGGCTTTCAGGTGCATGCAATCAGCGGCAAGGCGGAACAAACCGATTACCTCACGTCGCTCGGCGCGCACGAAGTGCTGGGCCGCGACGCGCTTTCCACCACCCGCCCGATGGACAGCACGCGCTTCGGCGGCGGGCTGGACAACGTCGGCGGACCGATGCTGGCGGCGCTGCTGGCGCAGACCGCGCCCTACGGCAACGTGGCGACCTGCGGGCTGGCGGCATCGCCCGGACTTCCTGCCACGGTGATGCCTTTCATCATTCGCGGCGTGTCGCTGCTGGGCGTGGCTTCGGCCGGCACCGCGCGGGACATTCGTGATGAGGTCTGGCGGCGGCTGGCCGGGGACTGGAAGCCGGACAATCTGGACGCGATCTGCACCCGCGAAACCACGCTGGACGGCCTGCCCGGCGTGTTCCGGACGATGCTGGATGGCGGTTCGCTGGGCCGAACCGTGGTGCGCCTCGCGGAATCGATCTGAACGGCTTGCGGGCCACCCGGCGACCGCTACAATCGACGGCAAACCACGGGGATCCACATGGCACGCATCCTGATCGTTGACGATTCGCCTTCCCAGCTCATGGGCATCCGCCGCATCGTCGAAAAACTGGGCCACGAGGCACTGACTGCGGAAGACGGCGCTGCCGGCGTGGAAGCCGCCAAGGGTGAAATCCCGGACCTGATCCTGATGGACGTAGTGATGCCGAACCTCAACGGCTTCCAGGCCACGCGCGCGATCACCCGTGAACCCACCACCAAGCACATCCCGGTGATCCTGGTCACCACCAAGGATCTGGACACCGACCGCGTGTGGGGCATGCGCCAGGGCGCGAAGGCCTACATCACCAAGCCGTTCAGCGAGACGGAATTGTCCGAGTTGATTTCGCAATACCTCGGCGGCGGCGCGACTGCGGCTTGATGCACTTTGCTGTCATTCCGGCGAAAGCCGGAATCCAGCTACTTCTCAAGGGCTGGATTCCGGCTTTCGCCGGAATGACGCAATGGATATTGATCAACCCCGCCGCCAATCATCCCCGAACGCATCCCGCATCCGCGCATAGGCTTCGCGCTGCGCATCGGTATGCGCCTTCGGTGCCAGCACTTCCAGCTCCACGATCTGGTCACCCGCCGGCGCGCCACCAGCACCGGGCAAGCCGCGTCCGCGCAGGCGCAGCTTGCGGCCTGATTCGGAATCCGCCGGGATCTTCAACTCCACCTTGCCGCCCAGCGTGGGCACGCCAAGCGTCGCGCCCAGCGCCGCTTCCCACGGCGCAACCGGCAGCACATGGATCACGTTGCGGCCATCCACCTCGAACTGCGGATGCGCGGCGTATTCGACTTCCAGCAGCAGGTCGCCGCCATTGCTGCCCTGCTTCGCCAGCCGGATCACCTGCCCCGGCTTGATGCCCTTGGGCACCCGCACTTCCAGTGTGCGTCCGTTGACGGCGATGCGCACGCTGCCGCCGTCGTGCACCGTCGAAAGCTGCACCGCCAGCCGTGCGCGGGTGTCGCCTGAAGGCTGCGGCCCACGCGCGCCACCGCCGCGTCCGCGACCGAACAGGCTTTCGAAGAAGTCCGAAAACCCGCCGCCCGCGCCGCCACCGGCAAAGATGTCCTCGTAATCGAAACCCGGCTGCCCGCCCGGCCCGCGCCCGAATCCACCTGTTGGCGGACGCACCTCGTCACCGGGCCTGTAGCCACCCGCGCGCAACTGGTCATAGGCCTTGCGCCGGTCGGGGTCGCGCAGCGCCTCGTAGGCTTCGTTGACCGCCTTGAACTTTTCCTCGGCACCCTTTTCCTTGCTCACGTCCGGGTGGTACTTGCGCGCCAGCCGCCGGTACGCGGTCTTGATTTCGGCATCGCCCGCACCGGGTTCGACACCGAGGATGCCGTAGTAATCCTTGAACTCCATCTTGCCTCCGCGCTCCACGGCCCGTGGAGCGATTCGAATGATGCATCGTACCGTCTGCGATTAGACTGCCGTCATCCCCACTGAAATGAGGCGCGTCCGATGTCGATTCAACCCGGTGACCGCATCCCCGAGGCGATCCTGCAATACATCGACGCCGGCGGCGTACACAAGATCGACAGCCTCACCCTGTTCGATGGCAAGAAGATGCTGCTGTTCGCGGTGCCGGGTGCGTTCACGCCCACCTGCTCGGAGCGCCACCTGCCAAGCTTCGTCCAACACTTCGACAGCTTCCGCGAACGCGGCATCGACGTTGCCTGCATGGCGGTCAACGACCCGTTCGTGATGCAGGCATGGGCCGAAAGCCAGTCGGTCCCGGCGGGCCTGCGCATGCTGGCCGACGGCAATGCCGACTTCACCCGCGCACTGGGCATGGCGATGGACGCCAGCGGCTTCGGCATGGGCACGCGCTGCAAGCGCTTCGCGCTGTATGCCGAAGACGGCGTGGTGCGTCATGTCTTCGTGGAAGCGCCGGGCGAGTTCCGGGTGTCCTCGGCGGAGCACATGCTGGCCGAAATCGGCTGATGGACGCACAGACTCTTCGCTGTCACACAAGGCGAGCAAACATGAAGTCCATCGCGTGCGGTCTCATTGCCATGTGCTTGCTGCCACTTTCCGTGGCAGCAGGAAGCGTCACGTCATATGGCCCCGTATATTCCAGCAACAAGTCATCCATCGAGAAAGGCGGTGGCTGCATTTCCGGGAGCATCGGGGATGCCATTCCCGGCAACAGGCAAGCCTCCATCTACTTCGTTTCCGAAGAGAACACCGAGCACCTGCGCCGGTCGGCATATTTCGGTTATGCGGACGGCAAGGCACATGACGACTTCCTACCTGGCATCAGCACCTTCACCATGTGTCTGAAACCCGGGCGCTACCGCATCTATGGGTTGGCGACGGACATCATCTACAACAAAAACCTCGTGAACATCCCTTTTGAAGTCGAAAAGGGAAAACACGTCTATATCGGCAGCTTCGTACTCTATGGCTACTCGCGGAATCCGGACTGCCCGGAAGCGACCGCAGATGTCTACGCAGGGTTTCGCGATGAGTTTTCTCGGGATCTTCCGCATCTGAAAATCCCGGAGGGCACATCACCCATACAGGTCGAAAAACAATTGATCGACCCCAAGGCCGGTGCGCCCTATTTCGTCACATGCAACCAATGAATCCACGCATCAACCTGTTGCGCTGAGCGCGCCTACGGCGCAATCACCCGGAACCGCACTGCATCCCATGCGCCGGTATCAGCCAGCGCAGTCAGCGTGTGCATGCCCGGCGTGGCGAATTCGTGGGTCAAGGTGCCGCTGCCTCGGGTTTCGCCGATCCAGCGGCCGTCCAGCAACCATTGCACTTGCGTTTCGGCACCAAGCGCACGCAATGAAAGTTTGATGCCGCCCGCAGCGCCCGGCGGGCGTGCAAGGCTTGCGCCATCGTGCAGGCCATCGATGCGCAGTGGTTGGCCGGCATCGCGGCCATCGTCCACGCAGTCGCGCGCAAGCGCGGGCAGACGCGCGGCTTCGCGCCATGCGGCCGGCAGCCACGGCGAAGCCAGTGCCGGCCAGCGTGCGATCTGCATGTCGCGCGCTTCGTGCGGCAGGCTGCAATCCGCCGACAGCCGCAAGCCGGTGCTTGCATCCACGCGGATACGTTCGATGCCGGGGTTCCACAGCCGTGCATCGCGCTCGGCGAAGGTGGGCGGGACCGCGCCATCAAGACTCCATGCAGGCATCCGCTTTTTGCACAACGCTGCTGGCTGCGCATCCGCCGCGATTCCGGAAGGCCAGCAGACATCGGCCTGACTGACGCTGGCCGGCTTCGGTGGCGGCACGGCATCCACCGCGCCGCGCGGCAGGCTGTCCGCCACTTCGAACAACAGTGGCAGCGCGGTGATCGCGCCGTACTGGCCGGGCAATGGCGTGCCATCGGGACGCCCCACCCACACGCCAATGGTGTGGCTGCGCGTGCCGCCAATCGCCCATGCATCGCGGAAGCCGTAGCTGGTGCCGGTCTTCCACGCCATACGTGGACGGCGGGCGGTATCGAACAATTCCTGCACCTCGCCGGGTCGCGGACTGGACGCAAGGATGTCGCGCACGATCCACGCTGCACCGGGCGACAGCAGGCGGCGTTCGATGCGCGGATCCTCCGGCGTGTAGCGCACGCGGGCGGCGATACCGTCGCGATGCAGTGCCGCGAATGCGCCAACCAGATCCTCCAGCCGCGCACCGGTGCCGCCGAGGATCAACGACAGATTGGGCTGCGCGCCATGCGGGAAGCGCAGATCGATGCCGCCATGCGCCAAACGCGCGGCGAAGCGTGCCGGTTTGATCCGATCCAGCAGATCAACCGCCGGCACATTGAGCGACAGCCGCAGCGCGCTGGCCGCGCCCACCGGGCCATTGAAAGCGGTATCGAAATTGGAAGGCCGATAGCTGCCAAAGGACTGCGGCGCATCCATCAGCAGGCTTTCGGAATGGATCAGGCCGTCGTCCAGCGCCATGCCGTACAGGAACGGCTTGAGCGTGGAACCGGGCGAGCGCCACGCCTGCACCATGTCCACATGGCCCTGCCGCTGCTTGTCGCCGAAGGCCACCGAGCCAATGTAGGCGCGCGCTTCCATGCTGGCGTTGTCGATCACCAGCAGCGCCGCCGAGGTGTGCGGCGGCAGGTCGGAGAAATAGCGGGCGACGCGCTCCTCCAGCGTGCGTTGCAGGGCCGGATCAAGCGTGGAGGTGATGCTTGATGCGCGCGGATGCGCAGTGCGCAGGCGCTGGGCCAGCAAGGCGGCGGACATTGGCGGGCGCAGCGTGCGTGCGACCACGGTTTCGATTTTGGCGTCATCGACCTGCGCCTGTGTCCACACGCCGCGCTCTGCCATGCGCGCCAGCAGCTTGTCACGTGCGGCCTGCGCGGCTTCCGGGTTGCGATCCGGGCGCAGCCGGCTGGGTGCCTGCGGCAACACCGCGAGCAAGGCGGCTTCGGCATGCGACAGCTTCGACGCGGGCTTGCCGAGATAGGCCCAGCTTGCCGCTTCCACGCCTTCGATGGTGCCGCCGAACGGCGCGCGCTCAAGATAAAGCGCGAGGATCTCGCGCTTGGACAGGCGCAGTTCCAGTTGCAACGCGCGCAGCACCTGCCGCAGCTTGCCCGGCAGCGTGCGCGTACGTGAACCACGCAGGCCGGGATCGATGATGCGCGCCACCTGCATGGTCAGGGTGGAGCCACCGGAGACGATGCGCCGATTGCCCAGCATCTGCCCGCCGGCACGCAGCAGTGCCACCGGATTGACGCCGGGATGCCGCCAGAACCAGCGGTCTTCGTAGCCCAGCAGTGCTTGCAGATACAGCGGCGACACCTGTTCCGGCACGGTTGGATAACGCCACACGCCTTCGGCATCGGCGAATGCGCGCAGCGGGCTGCCGTCGCGCGCGGTGACAAGCACGCTGATGTCGCGCCTCTTCGGCAACGGCAGCGGAAACAGCAGATGCAGCAACAGCAGCGTTGAAAGCAACGCTACGGTGCCCCAGCGCAGCCAGGTGAGCAGGCGTTTGTACTTGCTCGTCATTCCCGCGAAGCTTCCGGGAGCCTGTTGCGCCGAAATCGTCATCCCGGCGAAAGCCGGGATCCAGCTATTGCTTGAATCACTGAAAGGTCGAAAGGCTGGATCCCGGCTTTCGCCGGGATGACAAGCGCATTTCGAGGCTGCGAACGCCTCACGGCTGCACCACCGTGATGCTGGCCGGCACCGACCGGCCCACGCCACGCAGGTCGGGGCGGTACATGTCCTCCACCAGCGGCGGCGGTGCGGTGTAGGTGCCGGGCGATACCGCGCGCACCAGATAGAACACGCGGGCGGTGTCACCAGCATCCAGTTTCAGTGCGGCAACGAAGCGGTCATCGCGGAACTCCTCGTGGCGCACTTCGGCGGCGCTGGAACGCTCGCCGAGGCTGATGCCATCGACCACCACCTCGGCCCATTGCCTGCCATCGCCAAGATTGAAGTTCTCGATCTCCAGCCCCGCCGGCAGCAGGTCGGTGAGCAGCGCATCGGGCATGTCGCGGTCAGCAGTGATCGACACGCGCACGATCAGCGCCTCGCCTTCCTTCAGCGCACGCGGCGTCCACGGCTTGCCGTCGGTGCCGTACAGCGCGCGCTCCACCTTGATGAGGCTGGCATCCGGCTCGGGCGCGCTGCGTGGCACGCCGGCCACTTCGAAACTGGCGTAGAACGGTGCCTCGCCTTCCGGCGCGAAGCGCACGCCCTTTGCAAGCTGGGTGAAGTCGAAGCTGCGCCCGAACATGCGCCGCGCGTCAATGGCCTCCTTCGCGTCACCGATGGCGAAGCTGCCTGACACCTGCTTCTTCTGGTCGGCCATCAATGCCTTGCCCAGACGCGCCAGCGCGATCTGCTCCTGCGTGCTCAACCAGAACCAGCGCGCGCGACGGCGCGCATCCAGTTCGCGCCCCAGTTCCACCACCCGCGCGTCGAACGCCGGCCTGGCGTAACCGCGTTCGTGGGTCAGCGCGACCATCAGCGCGGCATCGCGCAGCGGACTGCCGTAATCACCCAGATAACCCGGACGGTCGCCCTTGAATGCAAAGCCCTCGGCGATTGCCTTCTGCCCGCGCGCCTTGTCGCCCTGCATTGCCAGCGCCAGACCGATATGCACCAGCGGCAGCGCGCTCAGGCTCTGCTTGCGCTGGTTGTCGTGCAGCGCACGCAGCGTACCCAGCGGCGCGCGGTTGACCCGCGCCAGCACGTAGCCGGCATGTGCCTGATAGGCGAACTTGAGGTGCGAACGCTGGCTGCGCCCGTAGAACTCGTGGCCGCCGGACAGCAGGTCTTCACTCAATCGCAGCAAGGCCTTCTGCAACACCGCCTCGGGAATGGCGAAGCCACCCTCGCGCGCGTCCAGCAGGAACTCGACGATGTAGGGCGTCAGCGCCGGGTCAACGTAATCGTCATTGCCCCACATCGAGAAGTGGCCAGACTCGACCTGCATCGAGGCCAGCCGCGCGAATGCACCATCCATGCGTGCGCGTCGCTTGTCCGCATCCAACCCACTGATGCCGAACAGCTTCGCCGTGTCGGCATCCAGTTCCAGCGCGGCATAGCCCTTGCTGGTGGTCTGCTCGGCACAGCCATACGGGTAATCCAGCGCGCCCTTCAGCGCCGCCGCGAACGGGATCGGCGGCAGCGCACTGACCAGCATGCGTGCATTGACCGAGCCCGGCATCAGGCCTTCGGCGAAGCCGGCATCCAGCGTTGCCGCCGCGCCAGCGCCCAGCACCTGCGTGCGCGAGCGCAACACCTGCGGCCACGCCGGGCGCACCGGCAGGTCATGACGGCGATCCACCTTGAAGCCGTTGCCATCCACCTGCACGCGCACCTGCGCGACGGTATGACCTTCGCTTGCGCTGAGCGGGAAGCCGAGCGTGGTCTTGCCTTCACTGGCCAGCTTCACGCTGCGCGCACCATCGGCGATGGACAGCGGGCCGATGCCCTCCACCTTCACCTTGAACTCGCCGGCCTTGCCGGTGAAGTTGGTGATGTCCAGCGTCACCATGCTGCGGTCGCCGGGTGCCATCACGCGCGGCATGCCGGCCTCGGCCACGATCGGCGCACGCACCACCACTTCGGCATCGCGCTTGCCGTAATGCGCATCGGCGAATACCAGCGCGGACACCCGCAACGTGCCGTTGAAATCCGGCACGTTCAGCGCGACCACTGCATTGCCCTTCGCATCCAGCTTCACCGGCCCCGCGAACAGATCCACGGTCTGCACCCGCGCGGTTGGCCTGCGCGCCTGCGGCAGCGCGGCCAGCGCCATGTCGCCACCGAAGCGCTGCTTCGCGGTGCCGCCGTCAAAACTTTCGATCACGCGCCCGTACAGGTCGTAGGCATCGACCGCCAACCTGCGCTGCGCGAAGAAGTGCTTGCCTGCATCCGGCACCGGGAAACGGGTGATGTTGAGGATGCCGACATCCACCGCCGACACCGTGGCATACGCCTGCTTGCCGGCCAGTGCGGGCGCACTGACGGTCACCTGCAAGGGTTGGCTGGGCCGCACCTGCTTCTTCACCGCAAGGCCAACCGCCACGCTGCGATCACTGCGATCCATCGGCACGAAGGACACGCCCACCGCACGCGCCGGGGTGATCTTGCTGCGCGCACTGCCGCCACGGAACACCAGCGCGGTCACATACACATCATGGCGTTCCCAGTCCCTGGTCACCGGGATTTCGACCACGGTGCCCGGCTTCACATCGATGGATTGCACGAACAGCATGCGGTCGCTTTCCACCATCACCAGACCCTTGCCCGGATGCGGCGGGGTCAACGTGGCCTTGAGCGTGTCACCGTTCTTGTACGCAGTCTTGTCCAGCGCCAGCTTGACCTTGTCGGGGCGCGCGTCCAGACCACGGTTGTTGTCGTTCCAGCTCCAGCCGGCGCGGAACGGATAGCGCATCGTCAATTTGGTCGCTGGATCGAACACATCCACGCGGTATTCGCCCCACTCCACCGGGAAGTCGAAGCGCAGCGCGGTTGCGCCGGCATCGACGGTGCGCGTTTCCACCTTTTCGAAGCGGCGGGTGAAGTCGTAATCCCAGCCGCCGTCCTCGTCATGCGTCCAGTGGTAATCGCGATGCTCGCGCACCAGCGTGACCTGCAGGCCTTTTGCCGGCCTCGGTTTGCCGTCGCTGCCAAAGCGCATCAGTTCGAAGCCGATATTGGCGTTGGCATCAGCGCCGTCCTTGTCGTCGAACAAGGGGCGCACGCCGACCAGCGCATCCGCCGGCCACAGCGTGCGTTCAAGACTGCGATTGACGCTGCGCCCGCCGGATTCGTACAGGCTGCCGGCAACGATGACCCGGACCGGCGTGTCGCCCTTCACTTCCTGCGGCAACGCGATGTCCTGCTGCAGGTGGCCCTGCGCGTCCAGCGTGGCATCGACCACGTCCTTCGCATCCTTTGGCAGGGTGACAGTGGGATCGCCGAAGAAATATCCCTTTGCCTGTTCCAGCGGATGCTGGTCAACGCGCACCGCCAGCTTGGCGGTAAAGCGGTTGTTCGATGCCGGCGCGCCGTACAGATAGGCACCCTGCGCCTGCAATTTCAGCGGCTGGCCTGTGCGCAGCACATCGCCCGCGGCATCGAGGTCCAGCTTCATGCGCTCGGGCAGGAACTCCTCGATGCGCAGGGCCATGCCCTGCACGGCCTCCTTGCTGGCGGGATCGGTGCGAAACTCCACCAGCCAGCGCCCGGTCGGTGCTTCCACCGGAATCAGTTGCTCGAAGCGGAAATAACCCGACGCAGCAGGCTGGATGCGCGATTCGGTGAAGGTCTTGCCGTCCGGCTGCTTCAGGCGCACGAACAGGCTTTGCGCCTTGCCGTCCTTCGCGGTTACAGGCTTGCCATCGGCATCTCGCAGCAATGCGGACACGCGCACGGTCTCGCCCGGACGGTACAGGTCACGCCCCGACCACGCGAACACGTCGAACCACGCCTGCTCACGCCCGGCCACCGCGAACTCGGACAGGTCCAGCGCAGGCTGGTTGAACGGCAGCATCGACACGTCATCGCCACGCGCGGCCACCAGCACATGCGCTGCGTCCAGCGTGTAATCCAGCAATGCGTTGCCGTTGCCGTCGGTCTGCGCCTTGAACACCGGCTCACCGCGCTTGTCCAGCACCTTCAGCTCGACCTTGGGCAGCGCGCTGCCGCTTTCCAGCGATGCGGTGTGGACGAACAGCTTGTCCTTGTACGCGCGCGCATGCAGGCCGATGTCGCTGACGGTGAAGAACGCGGTCTGATAGTCATCGCGGAAGCTGCCGGCGCGCTTCATCACCGCGAAGTACAGGCCCGGCTGTTGCAGTTCGGCGATGTCCTGCACCGGCAGGTAGGTCAGCACGCGCTCGTTGCGCTCGCCGCCCAGCACGAAGCGGTTGACATAGACCGGCTCGGCCAGCTTCGAGATCGGCGGGCGGCTGTCCTCTTCGTCCTCGTCATACCACGACGGGTCGAGCTCCCAACTGCCGCGCTTGCCGGCGCGCTGGAACTCGGCGAAGAAGCGCGGCAGCGAGGATTCGCGCACGCGCAAAAACTCCACATCGACCTCATCGACATTCACCGACACCACCGGCAGGCCGCGCGAATCCCGGGCCGGGATCACGCTGCCCTGCGAGGCAAAGCCCACCGCCGGTTCCAGTTCGCCGGTGAACACCTTCATCTCGACATCGCGGCCCAGCGTGCTGCCATCAGCAGCGGTAATCGCACCGGAAATGCGCAGGGTGTAGGACTTGTTCGGCTCGGCATGCGGGAAGCGCAAAATCTTGCCCATGTCATCCAGCGTCCAGCTGCTCTCGCTGCCTGCAGCGGCGGGCTCGAAGGTCAGCAGCTTGTCGAAGTCCTGCGTGCCCACCAGCGGACGCGAGAACTCCACCGCCACCGCCAAGCCGTCGCGCTGCTGGTCGGGCCATGCGCGCACCACGCCGAAGCCCTGCACTTCCGCGCGCTTGGCCTGGATCGCCTCGCCGCTGGCCTGCGGCAACTGGCCGTCGGTGTCGCGCTTGCAGCCCCCGATCCCGGCCACCAACGCGAACGCCAGCAATGCCGTGGGCACGATGCGCATCACGCGCTTGCTCATCGCCATGCGAACAGGCATGTCGGCTCCAGACCAGAACAGGGGCCATGAGTATAGGCCGCAGTTCATGCCGGCAGTTGCGGCACTGCATGACGAAAAAGCCCGGCACAAGGCCGGGCTTTTCATTCAACACGACTGCGGTCAGAGTGCCGGCGGTGGCACGGTTTCCCCGCTGTTTTCGCTGGGTACCTCGACGCCTTCCGCATCCTCGTCCAGCGAAGCATCCAGCCGTTCGATGGCCTGCAGACTCTCGTCGGCAGCCAGCCGCATCAGGGTGACGCCTTGCGTGTTGCGGCCCACCTGCGCGATTTCCGCAGCGCGGGTGCGCACCAGCGTGCCGCCATCGGAAATCAGCAGCACGTCGTGGTGGTCGGACAACTGGATCGCGCCGACCAGCTGGCCATTGCGCTCGGTGGTCTTGAGCGCGATCACGCCCTGCGTGCCACGGCCCTTCTTCGGGAACTCGTCGATGCCGGTGCGCTTGCCGAAACCGCGCTCGCTGGCGGTCAGCACATCGCCCTCGCCTTCGACCACGATCAGGCTGCGCACTTCCTCGCCCTGCGCCAGCTTCATGCCGCGCACGCCGGTGGCGGTGCGGCCCATCGAGCGCACGCTGCCTTCGTCGAAGCGCACTGCCTTGCCGTTGCTGGCGAACAGCATGATGTCGCGTTCGCCATCGGTCAGCGCGGCACCGACCAATGCATCGCCATCGTCAAGATTGATCGCGATCTTGCCGCGCGCCAGCTTGAACGCGAACTCGGTCAGCGCGGTCTTCTTCACCGTGCCGGCAGCGGTGGCAAAGAACACGTACTTGCCTTCCTCGTACTCGCGCACCGGCAGCACCGCCTGCACCTTTTCGCCTTCTTCCAGCGAAATCCAGTTGATGATCGGGCGACCGCGCGCATTCGGGCCGGCATCCGGCAACTGATGAACCGGCAGCCAGAACACGCGGCCACGGCTGGTGAAGGTCAGCAAGGTGTCGTGCGTGTTGACCAGCCACAGCTGATCGATGAAATCCTCGTCCTTGGTCGATGCCGCATTGCGGCCCTTGCCGCCGCGCTTCTGCGCGCGATAGGCCGTGGCCGGCTGGCGCTTGGCGTAACCGGCGTGCGACAGCGTGACCACCACGTCTTCCGGCGCGATCAGGTCGAGGATGTCGAGGTCTTCCTCGCTGGCGCGGATTTCACTGCGGCGCGCATCGTTGAACTCGGCCTTGAGATCGCGCAACTCGGTGCGGATCACGTCCAGCAGCACATCGGGGTTCTCGAGGATGCGGATCAGCCCGGCGATTTCCTCCAGCAACTGGCGGTATTCCTCGGTCAGCTTTTCCTGCTCCAGCCCGGTCAGGCGGTGCAGGCGCATTTCAAGGATCTGCTGGGCCTGCGTCTCGGTCAGCTGGTAGCCGCCGTCCAGCAGGCCCACGCCACCCGGCAGGTCTTCGGGGCGCGAGGCTTCCGCACCGGCAGCGGCCAGCAGGCTGCCGACCAGCCCCGGCTGCCACAGGCGGGCGAGCATGCGCTCCTTCGCCACGGCAGGGTTTTCCGAGGTCTTGATGAGCTCGATCATCTCGTCGATGTTGGCGAGCGCAACGGTCAGGCCTTCGAGGATGTGGGCGCGGTTGCGCGCCTTGCGCAGCTCGAAGATCGTCCTGCGCGTGACCACCTCACGGCGATGGCGGACGAAGGCTTCGAGGATCTGCTTGAGGTTCAGCAGCTGCGGGCGGCCATCGACCAGCGCCACCATGTTGATGCCGAACACCGACTCCATCTGGGTCTGCGCATAGAGGTTGTTCAGCACCACTTCGGCGGATTCGCCGCGCTTGACCTCGATGTAGATGCGCATGCCGTCCTTGTCGGACTCATCGCGCAATTCGCTGATGCCTTCCAGCTTCTTTTCCTTCACAAGCTCGGCGATCTTTTCGATCAGCCGCGCCTTGTTCACCTGGTACGGAATCTCGGTGACGATGATGGACTCGCGACCGTTGTCGGCCACCTCCACTTCGGCACGCGCGCGCATGCGCACGCGGCCCTTGCCGGTGCGGTAGGCAAGCTGGATGCCGCCCACGCCGTTGATGATGCCGGCAGTGGGGAAGTCCGGGCCGGGGATGTGTTCCATCAAGCCATCGATGTCGATGGCCGGATCGTCGATCAGCGCCAGCAGCGCATCGACCACTTCGCCAAGGTTGTGCGGCGGGATGTTGGTCGCCATGCCCACCGCGATGCCGGCGGAACCATTGACCAGCAGGTTCGGGAACCGGGTCGGCATGACCGTGGGTTCCAGTTCCTTCTCGTCGTAGTTCGGCTGGAAATCGACGGTGTCCTTGTCGATGTCGGCCATCAGCTCGTGGCTGAGCCGCGACATGCGCGCTTCGGTGTAGCGCATCGCCGCAGCGCTGTCGCCATCGACCGAACCGAAGTTGCCCTGCCCGTCCACCAGCAGGCAGCGCAGCGAGAACGGCTGCGCCATGCGCACCAGCGTGTCATAGACCGACTGGTCGCCGTGCGGGTGGTATTTACCGATCACGTCACCGACGATGCGCGCCGACTTGTAGTACGGCTTGTTGCTGTGCGCGCCAAGTTCATTCATTGCGAACAGCACGCGCCGATGCACCGGCTTCAGGCCATCCCGCACGTCCGGAAGCGCGCGCCCCACAATCACGCTCATGGCGTAATCGAGGTAGCTTCGGCGCATCTCGTCTTCCAGGTTGACGGGAATGATTTCCTTGGCGAGATCGGTCATCGTGCGTCCGGTGTTCGGGG
>NZ_JASGED010000031.1:0-37063 GCF_047606765.1 Thermomonas sp.
CGGCGAAAGCCGGCTGCTTCTGACAAACGAATGTTTGTCCAATCCAGCTGTTTGGTAAGTCACTGAAAAAGCTGGATCCCGGCTTTCGCCGGGATGACGTTTCGAGAGTTGTTCAGAGCTTCCTTAGCGCGGTGTGATCGCGGTCGTTTTGCTGTCATCAGACGGTCATTCGCCGGGTTTACCGTGTTAAACTTTGGTGAACCGTGCGCCGGGGTATGCGCCAGGTTTCCAGACAATTCGCCGACAACCGTCGCAAGGCGGGCGGGTCGGCTCATTGCCGTACATCGCCCGTTGTCATCCAAAACCGTAACAGCCAAATAACCAGAGGTTATCCGCCATGACTTACCCGAACCGCGTCCGGCTTTCCAAGCTGTCGCTGGGCCTGATGGTCGCGCTTGCCGCGGCTCCTGTTTTCGCGCAGAGCACCTCCGCCGGCGTCGGTGGCCAGGTCGTCGGTGCCGACGGCCAGCCCGTCGCAGGCGCCGAGGTCACCATCACCCACGTCGAATCCGGCACGGTCAGCCGCGCGGTGACCGATGCCAGCGGCCGCTACAACGCACGCGGCCTGCGCGTGGGTGGCCCGTACACCATCGTCGTCAACAAGGCGGGTGCGGGTACGGATACAGAGGACAACGTGTATCTGAGCCTGAATCAGGTCAACACGATCAACGCGCAGCTCAACAACAGCGTGACCACCCTTGATTCGGTGGTCGCGGTGGGCGTCGCGGGTTCGTCGGTGTTCTCGGCCACCAAGATGGGCTCCGGCACCAGCGTTGACCAGAACACCTTGAAGGCGCTGCCTTCGATCGGCGGCAACATCCAGGACTACATGCGCCTCGACCCACGTGTGGCCTTCGTCGATCGCGCCTCCGGCACCATCTCTGCCGGTGGACAGAACCCCCGCTTCAACTCCATCAACATCGACGGCGTTTCGGCCAGCGACACCTTCGGCCTGGAAGGTAACAACATGCCGACCAAGCGCCAGCCGGTGAGCATGGAGGCCATCGAGGCTCTCGACATCAACCTGTCGAACTACGATGTGACCATCGCCGGTGCAGCCGGTGCCAATGTCAACGCCGTCACCAAGTCGGGCACGAACGAATTCCACGGCTCGCTGTACGGCAACATGCGCGACGGCGACTGGTTCGGCAAGAATCCTCTGGCCTATGGCGTCACCAGCGGTACCCGCGCCGACTTCACCGGTTTCGAGAAGGAGGCAACCTATGGTGCCACCTTCGGTGGCCCCATCGTCAAGGACAGGTTGTTCTTCTTCGCCAACTACGAGAAGTACAAGCAGGAAGCGCCGAGCACCGACCTGAGCAGCACCGCGCTGGGCAAGACAACCACCGGCCACATCACCGAGGCCGATGTCGCCCTGGCAAAGCAGATCGCTTCGAGCAAATATGGGATCGAAGCGGGCGAACTGAGCAGCGACGCTAACACCGTACTGGAGGAGTACGCGCTCAAGCTGGACTGGAACATCAGCGACGACCACCGCGCCAGCTTCCGCTACAGCAAGCTCGACCAGAGCAAGCTGCGCATCAACGGCATGAGCAGCTCGGCCGTGTCGCTCAGCTCGTACTGGTATCAGCACAACAAGAGCGTGGAAAGCTACGTGGCCCAGGTGTTCAGCGACTGGAGCGACAACTTCAGCACCGAATTCAAGGCCAGCTACCGCGATTACTCGGCGGTGCGCGACTATCCGACCAATGCGCCGAGCATCCAGATCTACTTCGCCGGCAGCGCCACCTCCGTCGGCGGCGACTCGCTGTACCTAGGTACCGAAATCAACTCCCAGAACAACATCCTCCTCACCAAGACGTGGGATTACTACGGTGCCGGCACGCTGACGCTGGGCGACCACGACATCAAGTTCGGTGCGCAGTACAGCAGCAACGACATCTACAACTACTACGGTCGCCAGACCTTCGGTGCGTACACCTTCTGGGCAGGTGCCGCGGATGCCGACGGCAACCACCCGCTGACGGCGTTCAATGACGGCACGTGGACAACCTACAACTACCGTGCCGCCATCGAGCCGGGTCTGTATGGCTCGATTCCGGCCCAGTACGAGGCCACCAACCTCGCGCTGTTCGTGCAGGACACTTGGTACGCGACCCCGAATCTGACGCTGACCTTCGGCCTGCGCGGTGATCGTCCAGATGCCAGCCCGGCTCCGCCGTACAACGAGCTGGCCTATCAGGTCTTCGGTTACGACAACACCAGGATCTATAGCGGCGATTTTCTGCTCCAGCCGCGCCTGGGCTTCAACTACACCTTTGACAGCGAGCGCCCGATGCAGCTGCGGGGTGGCGTGGGCCTGTTCCAGGGCGACGCGCCGCAGGTGTGGGTGAGCAATGTCTATTCCAACAATGGCTACAACTACATCACCACGACGGCCACCGCCTATCGCGCGGATCTGCCCTTCAATCCGGACGGCAACGATCAGACCGAGCTGGGCTGCACGCCGTATCCGAACACCGCCTCGAACTGCAAGATGACGGTCAACTTCACTGCGCCTGACTTCAAGTTGCCGTCGGTGTGGAAGGCCAACCTCGCGTTCGAGCACGAACTGCCGTGGTATGGCATCGTTGGTTCGGCCGAGCTGCTGTTGACCGACGTGAACAATGGCCTGTTCTACCACCGCCTCAACCTTGGTTCCGGCTTCGTGGGGCCGGATGGCCGCACCCTGTACTGGAACCCGGCCAAGACCGGCAAGGCCTGGTCGAGTTCGGACGGCCAGTACGGCGGCGATGCGCGCTTCACCGCCATCGACGTGATCGACAACACCAGCAAGGGCAAGAGCCAGCAGCTCACGTTCAGCCTGAACAAGCCCTTCGACAAGGGCAGTGATTGGTCGTGGAGTCTGGCCTACACCTACACCAACGCGACGGAAGTCCAGGGCCTGACCAGCTCGGTGGCCAGTTCCAGCTACTCCAATACCTATGCCTTCAACGTGGGCGAGGACGTCGCGTCCAATGCGCGCTACGCGATCAAGGATCGCTTCAGCGCTGCGCTGAACTGGAAGCACAAGTTCTTCGGCGACTACGAAACCCGCGCGGGCCTGGTGTACGAGGGGCGCAGCGGTCGTCCGTTCAGCTATGTCTATTACAACGATGCCAATGGCGATGGCGTTTCCTACAACGACTTGCTCTACATCCCGGCCGGTCGTGGCGATGTGCTGTTCGGCACCCTCACCAGCGCGGGCGTCTATACCGCGAATCCAACGGCGGAAAATGCGTTCTTCGCGTGGCTGGAGAAGCATCCGGAAGTGGCGGCTTACGCCGGCAGCTATGCGCCGGCCAATGCCTTCCGCACCGGCTTCGTCAATACCTTCGACCTGCGCCTGAGCCAGGAGCTGCCGGGTTTCGCCCAAGGCCACAAGTCACAGATCTGGGTCGACATCCAGAACGTCGGCAACATGCTCAACAAGGATTGGGGCCGCATCTACGACTACGGCTTCTACGCTGATGCCAGCACCGCAGGCCTGCTAGGCATCTACAACGGCAAGTACGTTTACAACTACACCTATACCAGCGACCCGACCGTCGCCAACAACGATGGCGACGGCTTCAATGTGGGCGTCTCGCAGTGGTCCGTGCAGGTGGGCTTCAAGTACGAGTTCTGATCCACCGCACAACACCGCACCATCAAAACGCCCGGGAAAACCCGGGCGTTTTCGTTTGGGCAGATCAATGGAATCTGCATGCCGCCTGCTGACGCGCGGCTCTGTCTTTGGTCTGGCGGTCGGTTTGCATGCTTGACATTTATGTAACCCATAAGTTACAAGTGTCTGCATGTTCACCATTCGCAAGCACGAAGCATTCGAAGCATGGTTCAACGGCTTGCGTGACAGCATGACCAAGCTGCGGCTGTTGAAGCGGCTGAAGAAGGTTGAACTTGGCTTGCTGGGTGATGTGCAGCCCGTAGGTGACGGTGTGTGTGAGATGCGTGAACACTTCGGCCCCGGTTGGCGCATGTATTACATCCAGCGGGAAACGGAAGTGATATTGATGCTGGGGGGCGGAGACAAGTCCACGCAGGCCAGTGACATTGAAGCAGCCAGGAAGCTGGCTGCGAGTTTGGAGGACTGAACAATGGCCAAGATTTCCGACATGAAGGTGTTCGATGTTGCCGATTACCTCGACAGCGAAGAAATGATTGCGGGTTACCTTGCCATGGTGATGGAGGACAACGACCCCGCATTGCTTGCTGCAGCGTTGGGCGATGTCGCCCGCGCGCGCGGCATGACGCAACTTGCCCGTGATACGGGCCTGGCACGCGAGGCGCTGTACCGTTCCCTGTCCGAAACCGGCAACCCGAGCTTTGCCACGGTGAACAAGGTGATGCATGCGCTGGGCTTGAAACTGGTGCCGCAACCCATTGCGACATCGACTTGAACAGTGTGGGCCAATCCTTCAGATCAGCACGCATACCACCAAAACGCCCGGGGAAACCCAGGCGTTTTTGTTTGGGCGTATGCTGTGCGCATCAGTGACACGGATCGCCGTCATGACCGAAAAGAAACTTGACCCCCGCGTTTCCGAGTTCGAGACCGAAGAACAGGCGGAAAGCTACGACCGCTGGTTCCGGGCGAAGGTGCAGGCTGCCATGAAAAGCGACCGTCCAAGGGTTCCGCACGATGAAGCGATTGCACGAGTGCGCGCGACAATTGCGCAGGTTGCGGCCAATCGCAAGAAATCTGCCTGATGCTGCCAGTTATCTGGCTGTCCGAAGCGATCGACGACCTGAGTGGCATTGCCGCGTTCATCGCGGAATGGAATCCGTCGGCGGCAGAGGCGCTTGTTGATCGAATCGTGGAGATTACGCAGCCGCTTGCGCAGTTCCCGTACATGGGGCGTCAAGGACGGGTGCCTGGCACCCGCGAACTGTTGCCGCATTCCAACTATTGCGTCGTGTACGAGGTGAAGGCGGCGAGCATTGAAATTACGGCTGTCCTCCACGTCCGCCGCGAATACCCCTGACCCGCGTAATCCCCGGCCGTGCGCTAGACTCCTCGGCCTATGAACAACACCACACATTCGCCGCAGGATGCGGCCACGCAAATCCCCGGTTCCACGCTGCCCACTGTCGATGCGCACATCTATCCGAAGGGCGGGTTGGACGTGCTCAGCCGCGAGGAGGTCGCGCGCCTGCGTGACGCCTCCGGCGGCATGCACGACCTGCTGCGCCGCTGCGCGCTGGCGGTGCTGACCTCCGGCAGTGCGTCCGATGACCCGCGCGCCGCGCAGGAGTTGTATCCCGACTTCGACATCCAGGTGCTGCAGCAGGATCGCGGTGTGCGCATTGAGCTGCGCAACGCGCCGGCGATGGCCTTCGTCGATGGTCACATTATCCGCGGTGTGGCCGAGCTGTTGTTCGCGGTGGTGCGTGATCTGGCATTCACCGCCATCGAATCGATTGGCGATGACGATCTGGATGACTCCTCCGGCATCACCGATGCCGTGTTCCGCCTGCTGCGCAACGCGCGCGTGCTGCAGCCCGCCGATCCCAATCTGGTGGTGTGCTGGGGTGGTCACTCGATTGGTCGCGAGGAATACGTCTATACCAAGCAGGTGGGCTACGAGCTGGGCCTGCGCGGGCTGGACATCTGCACCGGCTGCGGCCCGGGTGCGATGAAGGGGCCGATGAAGGGCGCGACCATTGCCCACGCCAAGCAGCGTCGCCGGCGCAGCCGCTATATCGGCATCACCGAGCCGGGGATCATCGCGGCGGAATCGCCCAATCCCATCGTCAACCACTTGGTCATCATGCCGGACATCGAGAAGCGCCTGGAGGCCTTCGTCCGCATGGCCCATGGCATCATCGTGTTCCCCGGTGGCGTGGGCACCGCCGAGGAAATCCTGTACCTGCTGGGCATTTTGCTGCGCGAGGAAAACGCCGGGCGTCGCTTCCCGCTGATCCTCACCGGCCCGGTCGGTGCCGCGCCGTACTTCGAGCAGATCGACAAGTTCATCCGCCTGACGCTGGGCGACAAGGCGGCGGAGTTGTACGAAATTGTCGTCGCCGATCCGGTCACCGTGGCCCGCCACATGGAGGCCGGCATCCGCAAGGTGCGCGAGCAGCGCATCGCGCAGAAGGATTCGTTCTTCTTCAACTGGGCGATGCACGTGCCGCTCGCGTTCCAGCAGCCGTTCATGCCCACCCATGAATTGATGGCTGGGTTGGACCTGCATCACGGTCGCAAGCCGCACGAACTGGCCGCTGATTTGCGCCGAGCGTTCTCCGGCATCGTTGCCGGCAACGTCAAGGAAGACGGCATGCGCCGGATCGAGGCATACGGCCCATTCGAAATCCATGGCGACACCGACATCATGCAGGCGCTGGACGCGCTGCTGCGTGCCTTCGTAGAACAGCGGCGCATGAAGATCGCGGGCGAATACCGGCCCTGCTATCGCGTGGTGGCCTGATCCAACTTCAGGGCAACGGCAATCGGGTGGTCGCCAGATGACGACCATCCTCGGTCTGTCGCGTTTCCACGTCGGCATGGCCATCGCCCAGCGCGCGGATGCGCTGGCGCGCGGAATCCAGCCCGATGCGATGACCGCCCTGTCCACTGCTGCCGTCGCCGGGCATGTCGTTTTCCACTTCGATGCGCAGCCAGCCCGGTTCCTGCGTGATGCGGATGTCGATGCCGCCGCCGCCCGGCACCGGTTCGATGCCGTGGCGCACCGCGTTTTCCGCCAGCGGCTGCAGCGAGAGCACCGGCACGGTCACCTCGGGCATTGCATCGGGCAACTGCCAGCGCACTTGCAGGCGTTCGCCAAGCCGCAGTTCCTCGATTTCAAGGTAACGGCGGGTCAGCTCGATTTCTTCGGCCAATGGCACCAGCTCCGGCCCGCGCAGCGCCGCGCGGAACAGGTCGGCAAGGTCAAGCAGCAGGCGTTCGGCATCGAACGGGCGCGCATGCACCAGCGCCGCGCCGGTATTGAGCGTGTTGAACAGGAAGTGCGGGCGGATGCGCGCGCGCAGCGCTTCCAGCTGCAGTTGCTTGGCGCGCACCGCAAGCTGCCGTGACTGCCAGTAATTCTGGTAGGTCAAAAGCCCGATCAGCCCCACCACCAGTGCCAGCGCCAGCATCCGCAGCACGAAGTTGGTGCTCTGCTCGCCGGTGCCGCCCGTCTGCTGCAACAGCCGCCATGCGGCATGCGCCACCAGAAAGCTGGTTGCCAGCAGCAGGCCCAGGCACACCCAGGCCAGCCGTGGCGGCGTCAGCCGTGCCAGCACGTGCCGTAGCAGGTACAGCGCGCACAGACTGGTCACCAGTACCCACTGGATGCCCAGCGATGCCAACCCGAACAGCACCAGCCGCCCGCCCGGCGGTTGCCCGGGGGCCAGTGCCAGGATCAGCGCCAGCGCCTCGCCGGCCAGCACCACCGCGATCAGCACGGTGGGCCGCCACAGGGCACTGAGCGGGGCGTCTTCGGACGTGGCGGTGATCGGCGGCTTGGATGGCATGCCGCTATCATGCACGGGCTGGCGGGCGAGGGGAGCCTGCCGCTGGGGCCCCGGATCGTGCCGGTCATCCGGTTATGGATGACCCGGGCGCGTCACCCGGCTATTTTCCACCCGTCCGAGGAGGGAGGCGCATGGCGTCCGTACCTAACCAATTTGTTGGAACACCACGCCAGTCCGGCGGGTTCACGCTTGTCGAGCTGATGGTGACGGTGGCGGTCATCGGCATTCTGGCGATGATTGCGGTTCCCAGCATGCGCGCGCTAATCAACAGCAACCGGTTGTTGACCCAGGCCAATGGTCTGGTCGCCGATATCCAGATGGCACGTTCGGAGGCATTGCGCCGCAACCGCGCGGTTTTGCTGTGCAGGAGCGAAAACGGAACCGCCTGTGCATCCGCAGACGGGGAATGGACCATGTGGGTCACCGGCGTAAAAAATGGCGCAGGCATTTCGGAGGTTTTGCGCGTTGGCAATTCCAAGTCTCCGGTACAGGTCAAGGGGCCTGCCGCCAGCATCGAGTTTCGCGCGGACGGGCTGGCACGCAACGCATCAGGTGGCCTGCTGGCCGCTACATTCACCGTCTGTATTCCCACCACGTATCCAGCAGAGAACATGCGCAACATCAGCATTGCCGCCGGTAGCCGCGTGAACACGGTTGCCGCATCCAACTCGGGGGTTTGCCCATGAAGGGATTCAGGCAGTCTGGCGTCAGCCTGATCGAGGTATTGGTTTCAGTGCTGATCCTGAGTGTTGGCCTGCTTGGCATCGCAGCGATGCAGGCGACTGCCTTGCGCAACGGGCAAAGCTCGCTGGAGCGCAGCCAGGCCGTGATCCAGAGCTATGCCATTCTCGATGCCATCCGCGCAGACAGAAGCAATGCCACCGCCTATTCAACCGGAAGCATGCGTTGTGCCGCCGTGGCACCTGCTTCCGATGCCTCCGCCACAACAGCATTGGCGCAGGCTCAGGTCAATGATTGGATCAGTGCATTGAAGGCAGCCATGGGAACCAGCACGGATACCACCACCTGTGGACAGGTGGCATGCGTCGTCAATGCAACCACCAACGGTAGTACCTGCACGGTGACCGTGCAGTGGGACGATTCGCGCGGCAAGGGCCTTGGCGGAGCTGCAGGCAGCAGTACCCAACAGACGGTCACGGTGGCATCCCTATGAACCATGCAACCATGACCGGGAAGTTTGGGGCAGGCCGTGCGCGCGGCAACGCCGGCTTCAGCCTGATTGAATTGATGATCGCCATGGTGCTGGGCTTGCTGGTGCTGGGCGCTGCCTTTGGCATTTTTCATTCCAACAAGCGCAGTTACCAGGCGTCGCAAAGCCTGGGGCGCATACAGGAAAGTTCGCAGATCGCCTTTGAAATGATGGCGCGCGATATTCGTGAGGCAGGGGGCAGTCCCTGCGATGTCACCACGTCTGCGGCCAACATCGTGACCAATGCGGCCACAACGTGGTACGCCAACTGGAATCGTGCCTTGTATGGTTACGACGGCAGTGGTTTGACCGGGCAAGTCTCCGGGACGGATGCCATCGAGCTTGTCCGCACGGGCGATGACGTGCATACGACAACTGCGGTCGGTACCAGCGCTTTTGCCTACACGCCCAGCCAGACTTATACGGCGGGCGATATCCTGATGATCTGCGATGCCAAGGTCTTCGGCATTTTCAAGGCATCAAGCCCGACTGCAACGTCCGTAAGCGTGGACACTTCTTCGTCCGCCAATGCCTGTGCTTATCTGCCGCAGCCAGGTACAAGCACCTGTGCCGGCACCGCAGCGCAGTATCAGTTCCCGAAGTTTTCGGCGATCAGCCGCATGCTGGGCGTGCGCTGGTTCGTGCGTGACCCGGACGCCGATGCGACCAATGGCTATTCCCTGTATCGCCAGATCAACGGTAGCGATGCCGAAGAGATCGTGGAAGGCGTCAAGGACATGCAGATCCAGTACCTGCATGGCGGCAGCTACGTGAGCGCCGGCAGCCTGTCCACCGATACGCAATGGGGCGAGGTGAGCGCCGTGCGTGTGCGTTTGACGCTGCGTGAAACCGCCGCTGCCAGCCAGGCCACTACCAGTGGCACACCACTGGAACGGACGATCCAACATATTGTTGCCTTGCGGAACCGTACCCTATGAACCGCGTCTCGATGACATCAGTCCGGCACCAGTCCGGTGTTTCACTGCTGGTGGTGCTGCTGTTGCTGGTCATGATGACCCTGCTGGGGCTTGCCGTGTTGCGTGGCAGCCTGCTTGAAGAACGCATGAGCGCCAACATGTATGACCGCAGCCTGGCGTTCCAGCAGGCGGAATCGGCCCTGCGCGAAGCAGAAGCAACGGTGCGTGCTGCCGTGCAGGCGAACGGCCTGGGTCATGTGATTGGTGCCAGGTGCGGAGACGACCCGAACAGTGTCGGAACGATCACGGATGCCAATTGCGTGACACCGGCGGACGCCTACACCGGCGGCGGCACCTGCGCGTCTGTCACTAACCTGAAGCAGGCGTGCTGGTTCACCGCAACGGACGCACTTGGCACCGCAAACAAGTCTGCAGGTGCGCCGCAGTACTACGTGCAGTTCATGGGCTTGCGCGACAGCGCGCAGGATCTTGGCTTGAATCAAAGCGCCAGCGCCAACCAGTACGGCGGCAGCAGTGGCGTGATACGCGAAGCCATGTACCGCATCTTTGCGCGCAGTCATGACGCCAGCGTCAACGGTGACCGATCGGTCGTGGTGCTGCAGGGCAATGTGGTGGTGCGTTGATGATTACCGTGAAGACGGGCCGAACTGGATTTGATGCGGGGGTTGTGATGAAGAACTTGCAAATGGATGCTGGGCGTCTGGGGCGTCGTCGGTCACGCAAGGAGTTCCTCTCCGCAGTGGCGGCGGGGTTGCTTGCGGGTATCTGTTCCTTCCCGGTCGTGTCCGGCGTCACCATCGACAACAAGCCGTTGGGGCTTGGCAGCGTGCCCGGCAATATCGTGCTGGTGCCGTCGGTGGAATGGCCCACCGTGGTCACCCATGCCAACGAGCCAGGCAAGGGGGATGCCGCTGCCCCCTACAGCGGCGCAACGGAATACACCGGTTATTTCAACCCCGGGCTTTGTTATGCATATCACTATGATGCAACCGAAGCCAACCGCTATTTCTATCCGGTCAAGGCGGCAGGCACGGGCAGAACCTGCTCGGGGACGGGTGGCGTCGTCACCCAGCGGTTGTGGAGCGGCAACTTCATGAACTGGGCCGCCATGCAGGCGGTGGATACCTTCCGTTTGGCACTGACGGGCGGTTATCGCGTGCATCGCCCGGCGGACGGCACGCCGGCGGCAGGCACCAGCGAGATGGCAAACGTGACCTACCTGGAGAAAGGCAACTCCGACCGTTGGGATAATGGCTATACCAAGTTGCGGCGTATTGCGGCATCAGCCGGCAGTTATGCGCCGGTGCAGACAGCGGGGATGAATACCCGGGTCGGCGGCTTGCGCAGCCAGATGTGGTTCATGCCGTCCGCAGATGGCGATCTTGGTGATTCTGAGAGTTACGCCAACCCTCAGGCTATTCCTCTCCCCGTGACAAGTGATCAGCAGACAACGGCCGATGGCGACGGGCCGGCTTTGCCCTATAACCCTGCGTTTCATGCATTGCCTGACGCAGCTACGGTCACTGTTACCAATACCACGGCGTGCGCCACAGGCGAGACGGGTTGCAGCTACGCCTATACAGTCCGGGGCACCAATTACTACACGCACACCGTTTACGGCAGAGACAAGATCTATGCGGTGAGTGTCAGGGTCAAGGTCTGCGACGGTTCGCTGGATACCCGCGACATCTGCACCCAATACGGTAGCTACTACAAGCCGGAAGGCTTGCTGCAATGGAATGCCAAGAAGATCCGCTACAGCCTGTTCAGCTATCTTGCGCAGAGCGGAGTGAACCGGAACGGCGGCGTCATGCGCGCGCGCCAGAAGTTCCTGGGCCCCGTCCTGGCGGGTGAAAAGCTGTATCCGGACAAGGCGCGCCAGACCGGCATCGACAATCCAGAATGGGACCCGAGTACGGGCGTTATCCTGAATAACCCGGACAGTGCGGATGCAGCAAGTACGTCTGAGCGCATTGGTACCTGCTTGCTGGTCGCGGCCCCTGATGGCAGTCAATGCCAGATTCAGTACAGCGGCGTCATCAATTACATCAACCGGTTTGGGCAGATCAACACCGGCTTTGGCGAACTCAAGTCGTACGACAACCTCAGCGAGATGTTCTACGCTGCATTGTTGTATTTGCGGGGCAGTGGCAATGTTCCCGAGTTCAGCGCATTCGGCCCGCTTGTGTCCTCTCTGACGCGCTATCAGTACGCGGATGGGTTTCCGGTCATCGAGGATTGGTACAAGACCGGGTCGAATGCGGCGGCAAGTGCGTGGAGTGCGAACAATCTGACCGTGGGCGCGGCGGGTGACCCGATCCAGTACAAATGCCAGGCGACGGTCATGCTGGGGATCGGCGACACCCATACGAGTTACGAAGGTGATGCCGCCAGCCTGAACAACGACGACGGCGTGAATGTGGCCGCTTGGCGTGGCTACACGGAAGGCACAAACACCGACACGCGCATGAACGTGGCGGGCCTTGCCTATTGGGCGCACATCAACGACATCCGCCCCGACGTGCCGAACACGGATGTTTCCGACGGGTCGGCAGGTGCAAAGCGGGGCCAGACGATCAGTACCTATTGGGTGGACGTGGTCGAACAGCAGCAGTTGTATCAAAGCACGACCAACCAGTATTACAACGCCACCAAATACGGCGGCTACGCCATTCCTGCCGTTGATTGGGACGCCAACGGCAATGCGGCGCGGCATGACCTGACGTGGTTCACGAACAACCGCAGCCTGTGGTCAAGCGCGACCCAGATGGCGGGAACGGCAACCGGGCTGGGTGACAACTCCGCGTCCAATGCAACCGGCAAGGGGGGTAATTACTACCTGCCCAACAACATGTTCCTGGCCAACAATGGCCAGGCCATGATCGAGGGCTTGACCAAGGCGTTCAGCAAGATCACGGATGACATCAGTGGCTCGGGTGGCTCCTTTGCCAGCAACAGTACGCGGCTCGATACGGGTAGCTATGCCTATCAGGCCAAATACATGTCCAGCGGTTGGGGCGGGCGGCTGATCGCCAGTAGCGTGGATGTCAGCACCGGCGAACTGACCGAACAGTGGGATGCCGCCACCTGGTTGACCGGCTCATCCACCACCAATGACTACAGCAAGCGCAAATTGCTTTATAACAGCGGCGGCACGTTGGTCAATTTCATCAGCAACTGGAGCAATTACACGGTGCTGACCAGCCCGACGGTGAGCAAGCCATCTGCGCTTTCGTCACTCACCGATGCCCAGCTCAAGTATCTGCTGGGCGACCGCAGCCAGGAGCGCCAATACGGCGGTGCCCTGCGCAATCGCAAGGGCATGCTGGGTGACATCATCAACTCCCAGCCGGTCTATGTGGGCGCGCCCAATTCCGGCCTGTACAAGTCGGATTCGGCCTACGCCTCGTTCCTGACGGCGCAGGCATCACGCACACCGGTGGTCTATGTGGGTGCGAACGACGGCATGCTGCATGCCTTCAATGCAAACACGGGCACGGAAATCTTCGCCTTCATGCCCACTGCGGCGATGGCGGTGCTCAAGCAAAATGACGCGACTTCCAACCTCTATCCCAACTGGAGCCCGGATTACGACCACGCCTTTTCCATGGATGGCGAGATCACCGTGGCGGACGTGAAGGATGGCACCACCTGGAAGACCATCCTGGTGGCCACCATGGGGCGCGGTGGCAAGGCCGTGTTCGCGCTGGACGTGACCAATCCCAGCAGCCCATCCTTGCTATGGGAAAAGAGCGCGTCGGACATCACGGCCCTGGGCAACAGTCTGGGCAAGCCCATGATTGCCAAGGTAGCGGATGGTGACTGGCGTGTATTCCTTGGCAATGGCCCCAATGCATCGGGTGGCGGTTCCACCCTCATTGCGCTGGACATCAAGACGGGTGCCAACGATGGTTCGATCACGGCGGGCACGGGCGCGGACAATGGGCTGGGGCCGGTCAACGTTTGGGATGCAGACAACGACGGCAATTTCGACACCGCCTATGCCGGCGACATGAATGGCGACCTGTGGAAGTTCAACATCACGGCGGGTACCGCCAGCAAGATTTTTGCAGCCGGCAGCACCCAGCCCATCACGGTTGCGCCACTCGTTGCAAAGAACCCCAACAACTCGCTGCAGACCTGGGTGTTCTTTGGCACTGGCAGGTTCCTGAGCCTTGCGGACATCAATGCCGCTTCAAATGCCAATGTGCAGACCTGGTATGGCTTGATCGACAGCGGAACCTTGATCAGCGGCAAGAGCGCGCTGGAAGAGATTTCCATCCTGCTGGAGGATGAGAAGGGGCGCATCATCGAAGAGAACACCAGCCTGGACACCAGCATGCGAGGCTGGTACATGGACCTGAAGGTGAGCGGCGGCACCAACAAGGGCGAGCGCATGGTCGTCCCCAATTTCTTCCAGGGGCTGGACCTGATTGGAACCAGCCGCTACCCGGATAGCAGCGACCCATGTTCACCCAGTGGCAAGGGCTACACCATGGCCATCAATCCGTTTACCGGAGGGAGGCTGAGCAAGGCGTTCTTCGACAACGACGGAGACGGTACCGTGGGCGATGATGGTGACCAGAGCAATGGCACCCCTTATTCGGGCATCACCTATGACAGTGGCCCGAACAATCCGATTTTCATTGGCAACACCATGTACACCAGCCTGGACGACGGTACCAGCAAGATCACCAAGACCAATTCGGCGCAGGGGCTAGCCAAGCGTGTTTCCTGGAGGGAGTTGATCAATGGCAGCTAAGAAGAACGTTACGGCTCAACTCCCCGGCTACGCGCGTGCAGCCGGGGGCTTCACGTTGGTCGAATTGATGATCGTCGTGGCGATCATTGCCATCCTTGCGAGCGTTGCCCTGCCCAGCTACCTGAATCATGTAATCAAGACCCGGCGCTCGGCGGCAGCGGCTTGCCTGATGCAGAACGCGCAATTCATGGAGCGCTATTACACGACCAACCTGAGTTACACCGGCGCGCCTGCCATCGGTGGATGCGATGCGGAAGTCACCAAGTACTACACGCTTGCCCGCAGCAACCTCACAGCCAAGACCTATACGTTGTCGGCCGCACCCATCAGCGGAAGCCAGAACGATCCGGAATGCGGCACCCTGACGTTGGATCAAGTCGGCACCAAAGGCGAGAGCGGCACCGGCACCGTGGCAAGCTGCTGGTAACCAGGCTACTGCTGCAACCAAAACAAAACCCGCCTTTCGGCGGGTTTTGTTTTGCGTATCTGGCGCCCGAAGTTGGACTCGAACCAACGACCCCCTGATTAACAGTCAAGTGCTCTAACCGGCTGAGCTATTCGGGCGGGGGAGCGCATTGTAGTCGCCCGCTTCGGGGTGGGCAAGCCGTCAGCCCAGTGCCAGCCTGGCAATGAAGCCAGAGCGCGTTTCCCCGGCGGCCTTGGCGCGCAAGTCCAGCCTGCGCAACACACGTCGGGGCAGGGTGATGTTGACGCGCTCAATGCTGTCGTCCAGTGCCGTGGGGTCCACCGACACCAGGGCCACTGCCCAGCTCTTGTAACCGCGCAGCCGGCGCACTGCTTCCAGTGGCGATGGCGGCGGGATGTCCTGGCCCTGGTCGAGTGCGGCATCGATCCACATGGCAACGGCGGCTTCCGCGTTCAGCAGGGCTTCGTCCAGAGTGTCGCCAGCACTGAAGCAGCCGGGCAGGTCGGGCACGACCACGCCGAAGGCGGTGGATGCGGTGCCGGGTTCGATCAGTACGGGGTATCGCATGGCAGTTCTCACAGGCCGGCCTGTCGCCGGATGGCAGCAGCCAGCCCCTTGCCCAGCGATTTCCTGGGGTGTGGAACCACGACGGGCCGGTAGCCGGGCTTGGTGAACACATGATGCGAGCCGTTGACGCGATCCAGCGTCCATCCGGCGGACCGCAGCGCGCGGATCAGTTGCGCGCTACTGGTGTGTATGATGCGCATTGGGCGGGGCGTGTCAAGAAAGGCGCGGCTGTGGGGGTATCAACCCGGGCAAGCCGTCGCCGCGCTGGGGCGCTCGCTGCGCGGCCTGCCGCCGTTGTTGACGATCACCCGGCCCAGCAATTCGGCCTTCTGGTTGCAGATCGAAATGGTCAGGTTGGTGCCGGCGCTGCGCCCATCGGGCAGGTAGCGCAGTTGCTGACGCCCGGCAGTGCTGACCACGCGCAAGTGCTGGCTGGTGGGGGCTTGCTCCACGCGCAGGATGTCGTCCTGCGCATCAGCCATGCGGTTGCCGTCGTTGTCCAGGAACAGCATCCAGCCGCCGCTCCAGTCGGTGCCTGCGGCGCAGTTCCTGCCGTCATCAGACGGGCAGAGCACGGCACGCTTGTTGTGGCTGACTGCCGCCATCCGCGCCAATTGCATGTGGGCTGTCAGCGACGAGATCGCCGCCGAAGTGCGCTGACGCTCGATCATCGCCGCCATCGAGGGCAGGGCGATGCCGGCGCAGACTGCCAGCACCGACACGGTGGTCATCAGTTCGATCAGGGTGAAACCGGCACTTCGACGCATGGCGCAACTCCCGGTGGACTGGAGGCCAGTCTTGCCGTGCCGCTGGCTGCGCGGCATCGGGATTCCCCCGATGCGGGGGTAGGAAAACTCCGCATCCGCGTAAACTCGTCGGTTGACCGTCGCTTGCCCCCGCCGATGAGCCAGACCACGCCTTCCGACCTCGACCTGACCACCGCTTCCGCCGGCTTCCAGCTGGTGTCGCCCTACCAGCCAGCCGGGGATCAGCCGCAGGCCATCGAAAAACTCGTGGCCGGCTTCGAAAGCGGGCTGGCGAAGCAGGTGCTGCTGGGCGTCACCGGCTCCGGCAAGACTTTCACGATGGCCAACGTGATCCAGCAGGTGCAGAAGCCGACGCTGGTGATGGCGCACAACAAGACGCTGGCGGCGCAGCTCTACGGCGAGTTCAAGGCGTTCTTCCCGCACAACGCGGTGGAGTACTTCGTCAGCTATTACGACTACTACCAGCCGGAAGCCTACGTCCCGTCCAGCGACACCTACATCGAGAAGGACAGCTCGATCAACGACCACATCGAGCAGATGCGGCTGGCGGCGACCAAGGCGCTGCTGTCGCGGCGGGATACCATCGTCGTTGCCTCGGTGTCGGCGATCTACGGCCTGGGCGCGCCGGAGGACTATCTGGCGATGCGGCTGATCCTGTCGCGCGGCGAGCGCATCGACCAGCGCGAACTGCTGCGGCACCTGACCACCTTGCAGTATTCGCGCAACGAGCTGGTGCTGGATCGCGGCACCTTCCGCGTGCGCGGCGAGACGGTGGACGTGTTCCCGGCGGAATCCGACCTGGAAGCCCTGCGCATCGAACTGTTCGATGGCGAGATCGAACAACTGTCGATGTTCGATCCGCTGACCGGTGAAATCCTGCGCCGATTGCCGCGCTACGTGGTCTATCCCAAGACCCACTACGCCACCCCGCGCGAGCGCACGCTGAGCGCGGTGGAGACGATCAAGATCGAGCTGCGCGAACGGCTGGAACACTTGTATGCCGCCAACAAACTTGTCGAGGCGCAGCGCCTGCAGCAACGCACCCAGTTCGATCTGGAGATGATGGCCGAGGTCGGCTACTGCAACGGCATCGAAAACTATTCGCGCCACCTCACCGGCGCTGCGCCGGGCGAGCCGCCGCCGACGCTGTTCGATTACCTGCCGGCGGATGCGCTGCTGGTCGTCGATGAGTCGCACGTGACCATTCCGCAGATCGGCGCGATGTTCAAGGGCGACCGCTCGCGCAAGGAAACGCTGGTGGAGTTCGGCTTCCGGCTGCCGTCGGCGCTGGACAACCGCCCGCTGCGCTTCGAGGAATGGGAAGAACGCGCGCCGCGCAGCGTGTTCGTGTCGGCCACGCCCGGCCCCTACGAATTGCGCGAGGCAGGCGATGAGATCGTGGAACTGGTGGTGCGTCCGACCGGGCTGGTCGATCCGCCGGTGGAAATCCGTCCGGTGGCGACACAGGTGGATGACCTGCTGGGCGAAATCCGCGAGCGCGTGGCAATCGGTGACCGCGTGCTGGTCACCACCCTGACCAAGCGCATGGCCGAGAACCTGACCGAATACTTGTCCGAGCACGGCGTGAAGGTGCGCTACCTGCATTCCGACGTGGAGACGGTGGAGCGCGTGGAAATCATCCGCGACCTGCGGCTGGGCGTGTTCGACGTGCTGGTCGGCATCAACCTGCTGCGCGAGGGTCTGGACATGCCGGAAGTGTCGCTGGTGGCGATCCTCGATGCCGACAAGGAAGGCTTCCTGCGTAGCGCCGGTTCGTTGATCCAGACCATCGGCCGCGCCGCCCGCAACCTGCGCGGCAAGGCGATCCTGTACGCCGACCGCATCACCAATTCGATGCAGAAAGCGCTGGACGAAACCGACCGCCGCCGGCAGAAGCAGCTGGAACACAACGCCGAACACGGCATCACCCCGCAGTCGGTGCAGCGTGCGGTGGTGGATGTGATGGAAGGCGCCCGCGCCGAGCCGGGCGAGCTGAAGGGCCGCGGCAAGGCGCGCCGCGTGGATACACCTGCGCAGGAATACCTGCGGCTGTCGCCACAGCAGCAGGCGGCGCGGCTCAAGGAACTGGAGCAGAAGATGCACCAGCACGCCCGCGACCTGGAGTTCGAGGATGCCGCCCGCGTGCGCGATCAGATCCGCAAGCTGCGGGAGGCGGCGCTGTAGTGATCTAGGCCGTCATCCCGGCGGAAGCCGGGATCCAGCTCTGTCTGGTTCGAGATATCGAAAAAGCTGGATACGCGGACATCCGTCCGCGAAAAGATGCCGCTTTCGCCGGAATGACGAGACAGCAGCGCTTGTCCGCCCACCCGCACCGGGCTACAATTCGCGCCCCGCGAAGGGGTTTCAGGGCGGTTAGCTCAGCGGTAGAGCATCACCTTGACATGGTGGGGGTCACAGGTTCGAACCCTGTACCGCCCACCACGCCGGCTCGAATGAGAGCAACGGCGTGGTGCTGGAACCACTTCGCATGCAGACGCCAGAGGTGACCTGCGGAAACGCCGGTCGAGCGTGCGACATGAGCACTACCATCTCCCAACGCTGAATCCGCCGACGCATTCGACATTGATTCGAAAGGCGCCTCGGCGCCTTTTTCGTTTTCTGCCCTCATCCCAACCCTCTCCCGCGTGGCGGGAGTGGGAGAGAAACAAGCCAATGATCAACATCACGCTCCCCGACGGCTCCCAGCGCCAGTTCGATGCCCCCGTTTCCGTCATGCAGGTCGCCCAGTCCATCGGCGCGGGATTGGCGAAAGCCACCGTGGCCGGCGAGGTCGATGGCCGCCTGGTCGATGCCTGCGACACCATCGACCGTGACGCCCGCTTGCGCATCATCACGCCCAAGGATGCCGAAGGCGTGGAGATCATCCGCCACAGTTGCGCCCACCTCGTCGGCCATGCGGTCAAGCAGCTCTATCCCGACGTGAAGATGGTGATCGGCCCGGTCATCGAGGAAGGCTTCTATTACGACGTGCATTCCGAGCGCCCGTTCACGCCGGAAGACCTCGTCGCCATCGAACAGCGCATGAAGGAACTGATCGCGCAGGACTACGACGTCGTCAAGAAGATGACGCCGCGCGATGAAGTCATCGACGTGTTCATGCGTCGCGGCGAGGACTACAAGCTGCGCCTGATCGACGACATGGGCCCGGAAGTCACCGCAATGGGCCTGTACCACCATCAGGAATACGTGGACATGTGCCGCGGCCCACACGTGCCGAACACGCGCTTCCTCAAGGCGTTCAAGCTCACGCGCATCTCCGGCGCGTACTGGCGCGGCGACTCGAAGAACGAGCAGTTGCAGCGCATCTACGGCACCGCGTGGTCGGACGAGAAGCAGCTCAAGGCCTATATCCAGCGCATCGAGGAAGCCGAGAAGCGCGACCATCGCAAGATCGGCAAGCAGCAGGACTTGTTCCATTTGCAGGAAGAAGCGCCGGGGCTGGTGTTCTGGCACCCGAAGGGCTGGAGCATCTGGCAGGTGGTCGAGCAGTACATGCGCCGTGTCTATCGCGATACCGGCTACGGCGAAGTGCGCTGCCCGCAGATCCTCGATGTCGAGCTGTGGAAGAAGTCAGGCCACTGGGACAACTACAAGGACAACATGTTCTTCACCGAGTCCGAGAAGCGGACGTATGCGGTGAAGCCGATGAATTGCCCCGGCCATGTGCAGGTGTTCAACCAGGGCCTGCACAGCTATCGCGACTTGCCGATCCGCTACGGTGAGTTCGGTAGCTGCCATCGCAACGAGCCGTCCGGCGCGCTGCACGGCATCCTGCGCGTGCGCGGCTTCACCCAGGACGATGGGCATGTGTTCTGCATGGAATCGCAGATCGAATCCGAGGTGCGCGCCTTCCACGAGCAGGCGCTGAAGGTGTATTCGGATTTCGGTTTCGAAGAGATCCAGATCAAGATCGCCCTGCGCCCCGAATCCCGCCTTGGCGATGACGCCACATGGGACAAGGCCGAGGACGCCCTGCGCTCCGCCCTGCGTGCCTCCGGCGTGGAATGGCAGGAACTGCCGGGTGAGGGCGCGTTCTACGGCCCGAAGATCGAGTACCACCTGAAGGACGCCATTGGCCGCACCTGGCAGCTCGGCACCATGCAGGTCGATTTCATGATGCCGGGCCGGCTGGGTGCGGAATATGTCGATGAAAACAGCCAGAAGCGGCACCCGGTGATGCTGCACCGGGCCATCGTGGGTTCGATGGAGCGGTTCATCGGCATCCTGATCGAGCACCACGCCGGCCAGTTCCCCGCCTGGCTGGCCCCGGTGCAGGCGGTCATCATGAACATCACCGATGCCCAGGCCGATGCCGTCGAGGCCGCCCGGAAAACCCTTGCGAATCAAGGCTTCCGGGTCATTTCCGATTTGCGGAACGAAAAAATCGGCTATAAGATTCGCGAGCACACGCTGCAGCGCGTGCCGTACCTGCTGGTGGTCGGGGATCGCGAGAAGGAAAACGGCACCCTGTCGGTGCGTACGCGGGGTGGGGAAGACCTCGGCAGCATGACCGCCTCGGACTTCGCCTTGCGTTTGCAACAGGAGCAGGCCGGCTGACGAGCCGCCCGCTTCACGAAAGCCGGTTGTCGATTCCGGAATCGACGACCAACCCGGCCTGATCGGGGCCAACCCTTGGAGATCGCAACATCAGTACCCCCGACAACAAGCAGAACCGCAGGAACCAGGAAATCCGCGTGCCGCGCGTGCGCGTGATCGGCAGCGATGGCGAAATGATCGGCGTCCTGTCCCGTGACGAGGCCCTGCGCATGGCCGAGGACGAGGAGCTCGACCTCGTCGAGATCCAGCCCAACGCGGATCCGCCGGTCTGCAAGATCATGGACTTCGGCAAGTTCAAGTTCGAACTGCAGAAGAAGGCCAACGAGGCCAAGAAGAAGACCAAGCAGGTCGAGATCAAGGAAGTGAAGTTCCGTCCGGTCACGGACGAGGGCGACTACCAGATCAAGCTGCGCAAGATGCGCGAATTCCTGGTCGAAGGCGACAAGATCAAGGTCAACATCCGCTTCCGTGGCCGCGAAATGAGCCATCAGGAACTGGGCCGCGAAATGGCCGCCCGGATCGAGGCCGACCTCGGCGAGGACATCGTCATCGAATCCCGTCCGCGCCTGGAAGGCCGGCAGATGGTGATGATGATTGCGCCGAAGAAGAAGTAAGGCTCGCGACCGAACCTCATGGGCGATCGCCGGGGGTCTCGGTCACCAAGCGAGTATCGGGGGTGAGGCGAGGCGGCTTGCGAACCACTGGTTCGCGCCTCGCCGACGCCCGCCGCATTGCGGTGGGCCGGACTGACTGACCGAGACACCGGCAGTCGCCCGTCGAGAAGGCGGATGAGGGATGCGTGGACGACAGGCTTAGCCGTCGTCCCGCAGGAAATCCGCCGGCGTCACGATCCTGACGCAGTGGAAGGGGTGCAGGGCAAGCAGGTCGGCGTCGCCGGTGATGATGGTCTCTGCTTCGCCATTGACCGCGACATGCAGGAACTTGTCGTCCCTCGGATCGCGGCAAGCCGAATCGCGCCAGCGGATTTCGACCATGCGCGCCACGCCGCCCAGCTTGCGGACGAACTCCTCACGGTCATGGCGTGAAACGTAGGGGTCGAACTCCGGGCGCGACAGCACGTCGACCAGTTCGGTCAGCGTGGCTGTGGACAGCAGCAACACGCCGCGTGCCAGCGCATGGTCGAGCGCGCGGGCGGGCGTGCCGCCCGGCATCAGCAGGCGGCTGACCAGCACATTGGTATCAACGACGCAGCGGCGCTCAGGCATCGTCGGCCAGCAGTTCGGCCAGCTTTGCCTCGGTCAGTCCCGTCTTGGTGGCCTTGTCGCCGACGGCATCGCAGAAGCGCTGGAACTCGGCCACGTTGAGCCTGCTGAGGCGTTCGTATTCCTGCATCGACAGCACGACGGCCACGTCGCGGGCGTGGCGCCGGATGACGACCGGCTCCCGGGCTGCGGCGTCGAGAACGCCAGCCAGCCCCTGCTTGGCTTCGGAAGCAGTGATGGTGCGCATGGCAAAACCTTTATTGTGTCCAGTTTGTACAAATTAGACCATATTGGAGGTGTTGGGCAAGCTGACCAGCGAAGGCGCGGTGCTAACCGGCTGATTTGCAAAGGCTTGCGCCGGCGTGCATAATGCGCGGCCCGGTTCGCCGGCTTTGTTGTTTGCAGTACCCAGGACCCGCCCGGATTCCATCAGGATCAAGGGCTTACCCACCGGCAAGGCAGGATGGAAAGCCCGGATTTTGGGCTTCGTGACGAGCAAAGCGAGTCACAAAGCACAAAAAACGGCGCCTCAGCCAGTTCTAGATATCGCAAGGATTCCCAATGCCCAAGATCAAGACCAGCCGGGCGGCGGCCAAGCGCTTCCGGAAGACCGCTTCCGGCAAGTACAAGTGCGGCCACGCCAACAAGAGCCACATCCTCACCAAGAAGGCGACCAAGCGGAAGCGCAACCTGCGGCAGACGAACCATGTTCGTGCCGAGGACGCGGGCCGTCTGGACCGCATGCTGCCGTATTTGTGAGGGGATAAGACATGGCACGAGTCAAGCGTGGTGTTACGGCGCGCCGCCGTCACAAGAAAATCCTGAAGGCTGCGAAGGGCTACTACAACGCCCGCCGCAAGGTCTTCCGCGTCGCCAAGCAGGCGGTCACCAAGGCACAGCAATACGCCTACATCGGCCGCAAGCAGAAGAAGCGCCAGTTCCGCACCCTGTGGATCGCGCGTATCAATGCGGCTGCCCGTGCGAACGGCCTGAGCTACAGCCGCTTCATGAACGGCCTGCTGAAGGCCGGCATCACCCTGGATCGCAAGGTGCTGGCGGACATCGCTGTGCATGATGCGGCGGGTTTTGCGGCCCTGACCGAAAAGGCCAAGGGCGCTTTGGCGGCGTAAGCCGTCGATCCACACGCAGGTTGTATCCGGTGGCGAAAGCCGCCAAAGACGTGGGGAAGGGCGCAAGTCCTTCCCCATTGTTTTTTTTGCCTCCCCTTCTCCCGCTGGCGGGAGAAGGTGCCGAAGGCGGATGAGGGTGGAACACATGACTGACATCGAATCCTTGTCGAAACAAGCACTGGCCGACATCGCCGCAGCCTCCACGCCCGACGCACTGGAAGCGCTGCGCGTGGCCCTGCTCGGCAAGAGCGGCAGCATCACCGCGCAATTGAAGGCGCTGGGCGCGCTGCCCGGTGACCAGCGCAAGGCGGCGGGCGAGGCGATCAACCGCGCGCGCGATGCCATCGGCGAGGCGCTGTCCGCGCGCAAGGCCGCGCTGGACGATGCCGCGCTGGAAGCACGCCTTGCCCTTGAGTCCATCGATGTCACCCTGCCGGGTCGCGATGCCGGGCGCGGCGGCGTGCATCCGGTCAGCCGCACGCTGGAGCGCATCGCCGAAATCTTCGGTCGCCTTGGCTATGAACTGGCCGACGGCCCGGAGATCGAGGACGACTGGCACAACTTCGAAGCGTTGAACTTCCCGCCGCATCATCCGGCGCGCGCGATGCACGACACCTTCTACCTGCCTTCGGACGGCAGAGGCGTCGCCCGCCTGCTGCGCACGCACACCTCCGGCGTGCAGGTGCGCTACATGACCGACCACCTCGCATCCGGCAAGCGCGGGCCGCTGCGCATGATCGCTGCCGGCAAGGTGTACCGCAGCGATTCCGATCAGACCCACACGCCGATGTTCCATCAGGTGGAAGGCCTGCTGGTCGATGAGCACGCCAGCTTCGCCGATCTCAAGGGCACGCTAGTGGAGTTCGTGCGCGCGTTCTTCGAGCGTGATTTCGAAATGCGTTTTCGCCCAAGCTACTTCCCCTTCACGGAGCCGTCTGCGGAAGTCGATATCGCGTGGCAGCAGGCCGATGGCAGCACCCGCTGGCTGGAAGTGCTGGGCTGCGGGATGGTGCATCCGAACGTGCTGAAGAACGTCGGCATCGACCCCGAGCAATACACCGGCTTCGCCTTCGGCCTTGGCGTCGAACGCTTCGCGATGCTGCGCTACGGCGTCAGCGACCTGCGCAGCTTCTTCGACAACGATGTGCGCTTCCTGAGGCAGTTCGCATGAAATTCTCCGAAAACTGGCTGCGCCAGCACGTCAACACCAGCGCGACCCGCGAGGAACTCGCCGCCACGCTGACCGCCATCGGCCTTGAGGTCGAGGAATTGACGCCGCTGGGCGAAGCGCTGGACGGCGTGGTCGTTGCGCGCATCGTCTCCTGCGCAAAGCACCCCGAAGCCGACAAGCTGCAAATCTGTCAGGTCGATGCCGGCAACGGCGCGATGCTGCAAATCGTCTGCGGCGCACCGAACGCGCGCGCGGGCCTGGTTGCGCCGCTTGCAACAATTGGCACGAAGATCGGCGAGATCACCATCAAGGCGGCGAAGCTGCGCGGCGTCGAATCCAGCGGCATGCTGTGCTCCGCCAAGGAACTCGGCATCGATGCCGACGCTTCCGGCCTGCTGGAACTGCCGTCTGACGCGCCGGTTGGAATGCCGCTGGCGGATTACCTCGGCCTGCCGGATGCCGCCATCGAACTGAAGCTGACCCCGAACCGCGCCGACTGCTTCGGCGTGCGCGGCATCGCCTTCGATGTGGCCGCCGCGACTGGCTGCGAAGTCGAGTCGCTGGACGCTACGCCGGTGCCGGCGCAGACCGACGCCACGATGGTGGTGGAACTGGCCGCAGGCGAAAAGGTGCCGCGCTTCGTTGGCCGCGTGATCGAAAACGTGGATGCGAACGTGGCAACGCCGGTATGGATGGCGCAGCGCCTGCAACGCAGCGGCGTGCGCCCGATCAGTTTCCTTGTCGATGTCACCCAGTACGTGATGCTGGAACTCGGTCAGCCGATGCATGCATTCGACCGCGACAAGTTGCAGTCGCCGATGGTCGTGCGGCCCGCGCGTGCCGGTGAGGAAACAAAACTTCTCGACGGTCGCACCGTGGCACTGGACGAAGAGTTTCTGGTCGTCGCCGACAGCACCGGCGGTCACGGCGCGCGCGCGGTGGCGCTGGGCGGGATCATGGGCGGCGAGGACACCAAGGTTGGCACCGCGACCTGCAACGTGTTCCTTGAAGCCGCGCACTGGATTCCGTCCGCGATCATCGGTCGCAGCCGCAAGCTGGGCCTGCATACCGATGCCGGCCACCGCTTCGAGCGTGGCGTTGATCCGGAACTGCCACGCATCGCCGTTGAGCGTGCGACGCGCCTGATCCTCGACATCGCAGGCGGCGCGGCCGGCCCGGTGATCGAAGCCGTGCTGCCGGAGCACCTGCCCAAGCCGCAGCCGATTCAACTGCGTCGCGCGCGGCTTGCGCGCGTGCTGGGTACGCAGGTGGCCGATGCCGAAGTCACCCGCATCCTGTCCGCACTCGGACTTGCGGTGGAAGCAAGCGACACCGGCTGGTCGGTGACGCCGCCCGCGCGCCGCTTCGATATCGCCATTGAGGAAGACCTGATCGAGGAAGTCGCGCGCATCCACGGCTACGACGCCATCCCGGCCACGCTGCCGGGCGGCGCGGTCCGCATCGCCGCGCCCAGTGCCGCTTCTCACGGACGAATGTCCGCTGAAACTCGCAGCAGCGAGCACGACGTGCGCCGCCAACTGGTGGCGCGCGATTATCTGGAAGCGATCAACTACGCCTTCGTCGATGCTGACCTGCTGGCGAAGTGGACGCTTGCCGAAGGCAGCGTGGCGCTGGCCAATCCGCTCAGCGCCGAACTGGGCGTGATGCGCACGCGCCTGCTGCCGGGGCTGGTTGATGCCTTGGCACGCAACGCCGCGCGCCAACAGTCGCGCGTGCGGCTGTTCGAGATCGGCAAGAGTTTCTTGGCATCCGCCGGTGCGCCGGTCGAAACGCTGCGCATCGCCGCCGTTGCCTGCGGTGACGCGCACGCCGAGCAGTGGGGGCAGACCGCGCGCAAGCTCGACTTCCACGACATCAAGGGCGATCTGGACAGCCTTGCCGCGCTGTCCGGCGCGACGCTGGAATACCGTGCTTCGGCGCAGCCGTTCGCGCATCCGGGGCGCAGCGCCGATGTGTACCGTGATGGCGTGTGCATCGGCTGGATCGGCCAGTTGCATCCGCGCCTGCAGCAGGCGCTGGGCGTGGATGCCGACGTGTTCGGCTTCGAACTGGAACTGGCTGCACTGCAGGCGCGCCTGTTGCCGCGTGCGGCATCGCTGTCGCGCTTCCCGTCCGTCCGCCGCGATCTTGCGTTCGTCGTCCCGGAAGCGGTGAGCTGGGATGCCTTGCGCGGCACCGTCAGGACCGCTGCGGGCGCGCTGCTGCGCGATGTCCAGTTGTTTGACCGCTATGCCGGCAAGGGCATCGAATCCGGATGCAAGAGTCTCGCCATGGCCTTGATTTTGCAGGACGAATCCCGCACCCTGACCGACCGCGACGTGGATGCCGTGGTGGCCGATGTGGTCGCCGCACTGGGAAGGGAACACGACGCGATCATTCGGCGCTGAACAGGGGGCGGCAATGGCGTTGACCAAGGCGGACATGGCGGAGCGTTTGTATGAGGACGTCGGCCTGAACAAGCGCGAGGCGAAGGAGTTCGTCGATGCGTTTTTCGATGCGCTGCGCGAAGCGCTGGAGCAGGGCAGGCAGGTGAAGCTGTCCGGCTTCGGCAATTTCGACCTGCGCCGCAAGAACCAGCGTCCGGGCCGTAACCCCAAGACCGGCGAGGAGATTCCGATCTCTGCCCGTACCGTGGTGACGTTCCGCCCCGGCCAGAAGCTGAAGGAGCGCGTGGAAGCCTTCACGGGGGCAGCCCATGCTTGATCCGGGCAGCAACCGCGAACTCCCGCCAATCCCGGCCAAGCGCTACTTCACCATCGGCGAAGTCAGCGAACTGTGCGACGTCAAGCCGCATGTCCTGCGCTACTGGGAAACCGAGTTCCCCAGCCTGGAACCGGCCAAGCGCCGTGGCAACCGCCGCTACTACCAGCGCCACGACGTGCTGATGGTGCGCCAGATCCGCAGCCTGCTGTACGAGCAGGGCTACACCATCGGCGGCGCGCGCCTGCGGCTGGAAGGCGACGGCGCGAAGCAGGAGTCGGCGCTGTCCAATCAGATCGTCCGCCAGGTGCGGATGGAACTGGAAGAAGTCCTGCAACTGCTGCGCCGCTGAGGCGGCACTGCCGCCCGCATCGGCTATAATCTGCAACCACTGTCGGGGTATAGCGCAGCCTGGTAGCGCACTTGTCTGGGGGACAAGTGGTCGTCGGTTCAAATCCGGCTACCCCGACCATCTGGTTTTGAATCAACGGCCTGAACCCTGCGGTTCGGGCCGTTTTTCATTGCGATTTCATCCGGGGCGGCTTGGCAGTCTCATCCGCTGCGATGACAACCCCGGATACTTCGTGTTCTTGAGAACGGGGGAACCAGCATGGTGGAACGTCGAAAAGAACCGATCTGTCAGCTCATCGATGCCTTGGCGCTTGCCGCCGAGGCGCATCGGCATCAGCGCAGGAAAGATGCAGATGCTAGCCCGTACATCAATCATCCGATTTCGCTGCTGCACATCCTCAGCATCGATGCGGGGATCACGGAGCCCAGCGTGCTGTGTGCCGCTGCGTTGCACGACTATCTGGAGGATTGCTGCGGTCAGGCAGGGCAGCCGTCTGTCGAGGAAGGCCGCAGCATCCTGTTGGCGCGGTTCGGGCAGGACGTGCTGGCCTATGTTGATGCCGTCAGCGATGACAAGCGCCTGCCGAAGCAGGAGCGCAAGCGGCTGCAGGTGGAGCACGCGGCAAGCGCGCCGTTCGGTGCGCGACTGGTCAAGCTTGCGGACAAGATCGCCAACCTGCGGGATATCCAGGCGTCACCACCTGCGGATTGGCCGCTGGCGCGTCGCCGCGAGTATTTCGATTGGGCGAAACAGGTGGTTGACCGGATGCGGGGAACGCATGCATCGCTGGAAGCCTTGTTCGATGCGACATATGCGGGCAGGCCGTAGCCCAAGCCAATCGATGGCCCACCGGCCAATTCACGAAGCCTGCCTCACGGACGCGCCGCGACCGATCCCGTAATACGCCAGCCCCGCGTCCTGCATCCGCTCGGGTGAGTAGATGTTGCGGCCATCGAAGACCACGGCATCGGCCAGGTGTTCGCGCAGGCATTGCAGGTCAACGGTTCGGAACACTTCCCATTCGGTGACCACGACGAGGGCATCGGCACCCTGGAGCGCTTCCTGCGCGGATGCACACAGCAGCAAGTCATCACGTTCGCCGTAGATGCGACGCGCCGCATCCATCGCCGCCGGGTCGTATGCGCGCACCCGTGCGCCTGCATCCCAAAGCTGTTGCAGCAATCGGCGGCTTGGCGCTTCGCGCATGTCATCGGTATCGGGCTTGAACGCCAGCCCCCAGACCGCGAACGTGCGCTTTGCAAGATCACCCGAATAGTGACGATTAACCAGCTCGAACAGGTGGGATTTCTGGCGTTCGTTGACGGCTTCAACCGCATCCAGCAGGTGCGTTGAAACCTGCACATCGCGCGCGGCGCGCGACAGGGCGCGCACGTCCTTCGGGAAACACGAGCCGCCATAGCCGGCACCGGGATAGAGGAAATGACGGCCGATGCGGGGATCGGAGCCAACGCCCTGACGCACCTGCTCGATGTCGGCACCGAGTGCTTCCGCCAGCGTCGCCATTTCATTCATGAAGCTGATCCGCGTTGCCAGCATGGCATTGGCCGCGTACTTGGTCAGCTCTGCGGAGCGTGCATCCATGGTCACGATGCGGCCATTGCCGCGCGTGAACGGTTCGTACAACTGGCGCAATGCGCGCATCGCCGCATCATCGTCACCGCCAATCACGATGCGGTCCGGATGCAGGCAGTCATTGACGGCATCGCCTTCCTTCAGGAACTCGGGGTTGGACACGACGCTGAAGGGAATCTCCACGCCGCGCGCATGCAGTTCCCCGGCGACGATGGCACGTACGCGGTCAGCGGTGCCAACGGGAACGGTCGATTTGTTGACGACCACGCAGGGCGCATCGACATGCTGGCCGATGGCCGTGGCCACCGCGGTGACGGCGCGCAGGCAGGCACCGCCTTGCGCGTCCTGCGGCGTGCCAACCGCGATCATGAGGATGCCGCCATCGCGCACTGCCATGGCCGCATCCGTGGTGAAGTGCAGCCGCCCCGCGCCATGGCTGTCCCGAACCAGTGCATCAAGACCGGGTTCGTGGATGGGAATCTCGCCACGGTTCAGCCGCGCAATGCGGTCGGCGTCGATGTCCACGCAGGTGACCTGATGCCCCACGCTGGCAAGGCAGGTGCCAGTGACAAGGCCCACATAGCCAGTGCCGAAAATCGAGACTTTCATAGGCTTCCAGGGAGGGACGAAGGTAATGGCATTGGCATTGCGGATTGCATTCAGCGCTCCTCGAAGGCGGGGAACTTCGCCCGCTTGATCAACCACGCAACACCAAGCAGGTCGGAGACCCCGACCAATGCCCGGCCGAGGTTGGTGTATTTGGAGACGCCGCTTGCGCGCGGGCGATGATTGACCGGCACGCTGACCGTCTTCCAGCCTGCACGCTGCATCAGTGCCGGCAGGAAGCGGTGCATGTGGTCGAAATACGGCAACTCCAGGAATGCCCGGCGTTCGAACAGCTTGGTGCCGCAGCCCGTGTCGGGCGTGTCGTCATGCAGCATGCGGCTGCGGATGGCGTTCGCCCATTTCGATGCCAGCCGCTTGCTGCCGGAATCCTTGCGCTGTGTACGCCATCCGGCAAACAGCCTGACGTCCGGCGGGGAGCGCAGGCGCTGCGCCCACAGCCGTGGAATATCCGCAGGGTCGTTCTGGCCATCGCCATCCAGCGTTGCGATCCATTCGCCACGGGCAAGCCCGGCGCCGGTGCGGATCGCCGTACTTTGACCGGCGTTGGTGAGGTGCCTGATGACGCGCAGCTCGGGCACGTCGCGCTTCAGCGCTTCCAGTGCGGTGGGCGTGGCATCCGTCGAGCCATCATCGACACACAGGATTTCAAACGCAATGCAACCGCGCAGGGCTGCGGTGATTTCGTGGACCAGCGGCGCGATGTTGTCCTGCTCGTTGAAAACCGGCACGACGACGGAAATGACGGGGTGTTCGGTCATGCACGGGCTCCGGGATGTTCGATGGCTGAAGTGAGTGGCGGCGCTGATGCATTCGGATTCATTCGCGGACAGCGCCGTCCTGCGCGAATGGCGGTGGCGTGCAATCGGCAGGCACGGCCGCGCCCGGCACCAGCCACCAGACGCGGCGATTGGACTGGCCGACCCGGATGCTCCGGTGCCTGTCGATGCAGGAGGCAAGCGCTTCCTCGATCACGAACAACCAGCGCCTGTCCGGCGCGGCGCGAACCCAATCGCGGGCATCGATCCATTGTTCATGCCATGGCGTCTTGTAGCCGAACTCGACCACCGGGCGGCGGGCCTGAAGCAGGTTCTGTTCGCGCCAGCCGATCAGGCCCAGCTCGGCATCCTGCCCGATGTGCTCGGCTGCGCGCTGCATGACCTGCTGCGCCGAACTGCTTGCGCTCAGGGCGGGCATCAGTCCAATGCCGTGGACGATCCACAGCCAGCCACTGAAAAGAACGAGCGCCCTGGCAATGCGGTGCCGGCGGTGGGCCGCGATCAGCACCCAGCCCATCGCGCCAAGCGCCAGCAGCCAGAGCAGGATGCGCTGTACCACGGGCAATGACAGCTCACGCTGTACGGCAAGACGCTGCGCCCAGTCACTCCAGCCAGCCAGGGCAACCAGTGCAGCCAGCATGGCAGTGCTCGCAATCGCCACCAGATAGGCAAGCAGCGTGCTGCGCACGCCACGCATGCGCAAAAGTCCGGGCAGCAGTGGCGCAGCGGCAAGGCACAGGGCGGGCAGCGCAGGGAAGATGTAAACCTCGCGCTTGCCGGGGCTGACACTGAAGAAAATCAGCACCAGCAGCGCCCAGCCAAGCAGCAGCACATGGCGCGGATCCAGCCGTCGCAGCCGTCGCCACCACGCAGGCAGCAGCCACGGCAGCAGCAATGCACCGGGAAGCCACAGCGTGAACACGACTTGCACGTAGTACCACCACGGCTGCACATGCATCCATGGATCCAGATAGCGCTGCCCGGTCTGCTTGAACAGAAGTTCATGCACATAACTTTCCAGCGCCGGATCAGGATTCAGTGCCAGCGTGCCCAGCAGCGGCCCCAGCCAGACGGCGGTGCCCGCGACAAAGGCCAGCAGCGTGCCGATCCAGTCAACGACCCACGCCTTGCCCGGCGGTGTTGCTTTTCCGGTTCGCCGCACCACGATCCATGGCAGCAGCACCAGCAGCGGCAGGAAGCCGACGCCCTTGGTCACCGTGCCCAGGCCTGCGGCAAACGCGCCCAGCCACAGCAGCCAGCGTGAACGTGCAAGCAGCAGGTATTGCAACAGCGCCCACAGCGCCAGCGTGGTCAACGCCACCAGCACCATGTCGATCTGCCCGCGCTTGGCCTGCAATCCGAACTGGATGCACACCCACAAGGCACCGGCCGCATGCCACGCGATGCGGCGCGACCACAACCGCCGCGCAAGATCCCAGGTCAACCACAGCGTCGCCAGTCCAGCCAGCAGTGAAGGCAGCAGGAAGGCGACCGGCCAGTCACGCACCAGCGTGTAGGCGGCTGCCTGCATCCACATGAACACGGCGGGCTTCTCGGCGTAGAACTCCTGCCCGCGATGCGGTATCAGCCAGTGCCCGCTTTCCACCATGTCCCTTGCGGCAAGCACGAATCGCGGCTCGTCCGGCGGCATTGGCTCACGCATCCCGATGCCGGCAGCAAGGCTGAACACGATCAGCAACAGCCACGCGACTGCATGCCAGGACGGACGTTTCGATGTCGATTGCACGCAGGAACCGGCTGGATGTGTTGTGTGCGGAAGTCCTGCCAGTTTACCGTCGGAACATCGCAGGGACGCCCGGCTGGCGGCAGCGGGAGCGGGCGTTCCTTCAGTGAAGGCATCAATCCCGCACAATTCCTTTCATCGCAGACAGCAGGCACGCAACGTATGGACTTCATGAATGCCCCCATCGCCTGGCTGGCGTGGACCGGGCTGCATCTTTCACCATGGAAGCTGATTGGGCTGACCGGCGCATCGATGTTCGGTGCGCGCTGGCTGGTGCAGGTGCTGGCATCGCGCCGGGCGCAGAAGCCGGTGATTCCGCGCGCGTTCTGGTACATGAGCCTGACCGGCAGTGCCATGACGCTGGCGTACTTCACGCTCTCGGCCAAGCAGGATGCGGTTGGCGTGCTGCAAAACCTGCTGCCGACATTCACGGCCGCGTACAGCCTGTGGCTGGACATCCGGCATCACGGCTGGCGGCGTCAGCAGGTGCCGGGGAGAACGGAAACCGATCTTGAGGGTTGAACGGCATGCGCGTCGGCAACGCACATGCTGAAGTTCATGCAGGGATTACTGCGTTCGCGATTTTTCAGCCGCGCATCGCCAGTCGCTGCCCCAGCCGCACGGGTGTTTCGGCCTGCAATGCAGGGTCGAGCGTGGCCGCGCCTTTCGGCAACAGCACGATCACGGTGCTGCCGTAGTTGAAGCGCGCCATTTCGGCGAAGCGTTCAAGCACGATGCCCTTGCCGCGCCAGTCCTTGCGGGTGATGGCATCGGCATAGGCGGGGATTTCCACGCCGCTCCACACGGTTTCCACGCCGGAGACCAGCAGCGCGCCGACCATCACCTGCACCATCGGGCCGAAGTCGGTATCGAAATGGCAAACCAGCCGCTCGTTGCGGGCAAACAGGCGCGGTACGCCGGCCACGGCGGCGGTGCCGACGCTGAACAAGCGGCCCGGCACATGCACGGTTTCGCGCAGGGTGCCCGTCCACGGCATGTGGACGCGGTGGTAGTCGCGCGGTGACAGATAGACGGTGGCGAAGCTGCCATCGGAAAACGGCGCGGCATCGGCCTTGCTGCCCAGCAGTTCGGCGGCGGTGAAGCCCTGCCCCTTGGCCTGGAAGATGCGGCCATCGATGATCGGCCCGCACTGGCTGATGTGGCCGTCTGCCGGCATCAGCAGCGCGTTCGGGTTGGCATCCGGCACGCGCGCGCCGGGCTTGAGCGCGCGGGTGAAGAAGGCGTTGAAACTCGGGTAGGCCCTGGCATCCGGCTCCGCCGCTTCGGACAGGTCAACGCCGAACTTGCGGACAACGGTGTCGATCAACCATTGCTTGGTCGAAGGGTTGGTCGAATACGCCAGCCTGCGCGCCAGCGAGGACAGCGCGCGATGCGGCAGCACATAGGTCAGGGCGGTAAGTGGTGTCATGGGTGAGGTGGCCTGAGTGTTTTGCTCGTCATCCCCGCGAAGGCGGGCATCGTTTCGCAGACCTCGTGTCTGCGTATCCATGGACTTTGATTTTCAACGGTTCAACGTCCATGGGTTCCCGCCTTCGCGGGAACGACGGTGTTGGATTCCGTCAGCGTCATCAAATCGGCGGCGATGGCATTCACATCGAACGGCGGCTGCGCCACGCCGGCCATCCGCGCCTGCGGATCAAGCAGCACCAGCGCCGCGCTGTGGTCGATGCTGTAGTCGTTGGGCGCACCACTGGTTCCGGGCCCGCTTTTATTGGGCACTTTCATGAACACCAGCGACAGCGAACGCGCGAACGCCTGCAACTGCGGCAGCGGCGCAGTTGCCGCCAGCGTGTCGGGGTGGAAGGCGTGCGCGTACTTGCCCAGCAGTTCGGGCGTGTCGCGTTCGGGATCGGCGGATACCAGCAGTAGGCGCGGGCGGCTGGCTTCCGGTACCTGCGCCCATTGCTTCTGCGCACCGGCAAGCTGCGCCAGCGTGGTGGGGCAGACGTCCGGGCAGTGGGTGAAGCCGAGGAACACCACCGTCCAGTGGCCCTTCAATTCATCCGCCGTCAGCGGCGTGCCGTCCGATTGCTGCAACGCGAATGCAGGCAGCGTGCGCGGCGTGTGCATCAGGGTGATGGCGCGGGTCTCCGGCAACGCGGGGGCAGCGGGCGATGCCGGCCCGTTGAACTGCAGCGAGGCCCACAAGCCCAGCGCAGCGGCCACGAAGAACACCAGCGACAGCAGCAGGGCGCGTTTCGACATGGGCGTCCGGAATCAAGGCGGGCTGCCATGATACCGGCACGCCGTCGCTATACTGCCGGGCTTGTCCCGCGCGCGTGGCCACAATGTCCCAGGAACTGCAAACCATCATCGACCTGATCCGCTACGGCGCAAGCCGGTTCAACGCGGCGGGCCTGACCTTCGGCCACAGCTATGACAACGCGCTGGACGAGGCCACCCAGCTCACCCTGCACGCGCTGCACCTGCCGCACGACCTGCCGCCGGCCTACGGCAACGCCCGCGTGACCGAGGCGGAAAAAGAGGACGTGCTGGGCCTGTTCCTGCGCCGCATCGAGGAGCGCATCCCCGCCGCCTACCTGACTGGCGAAGCGTGGTTCGCCGGCCTCAGCTTCAAGTCCGACCCGCGCGCGCTGGTGCCGCGTTCGCCCATCGCCGAGATGATCGAAGCCGGTTTCCAGCCCTGGCTGGGCGACCGCGAAGTGCGCCGCGCGCTGGATCTGTGTACCGGCTCCGGCTGCATCGCCATTGCGATGGCGCATCACAATCCCGATTGGCATGTCGATGGTGCCGACATCAGCGACGATGCGCTGTCACTCGCGCGCGAGAACGAAGCGCGCCTGCATGTCGAAAACGTGCGCTTCGTGAAATCCGACCTGTTCGCCGGCCTGCAGGGCGAGCATTACGACTTGATCGTCACCAACCCGCCGTACGTCACCAATGACGAAACCGACGCCCTGCCGCGCGAGTATGCGCACGAGCCGGAACTGGGCCTGCGCGCGGGCGACGACGGCCTGGACATCGCCCTGAAGATCATGCGCGACGCGCCCCTGCACCTGTCGCAGGACGGCCTGCTGGTCTGCGAAGTGGGTGAAGCCGAACGCGCACTGGTCAAGCTGCTGCCGGAACTGCCGCTGGCATGGGTGGAGTTCAAGGTCGGGCAGATGGGCATCTTCGTGGCCGAATGCGCAGACCTTGTGGCGCATCACGCGCAGATAGCGAAGCTGGCGGATGATCTTGCCCCCGCTCGACGGACACCCGGTTAAGCGATTCACTATCGCAAACCGAGGTGGAACCATGACAACGAAGAAGACGGTTGGACAGAGGGCGCGGCGCGCGCGCTTCAGCGCGGAGTTCAAGCAACAGGCGCTGCTGAAGGCGTTGAAGGACGGGGTGCCAGCGGCAGCCAGGGAGTTGGGTCTGGAGCCGGCGCAGTTGTACGCATGGCGATCAAAGGCGCAGCAGCAAGGTCAGAACGACGAAGCGCAGCGGTTGCAGCAGACCGAGCTGGCACGGCTGCGGCGTGAGCTGGCACGGGTGGAAGAGGAGAACGCCTTCCTAAAAAAGGCGGCAGCGTACTTCGCGAAGCAGCCCAAGTGAAGTACGCAACGATGAAGGCGCACGAAAGCGAGTTTGCGGTGCGGCTGATGTCCCGGGTGTTGTCGGTGTCGCCGAGCGGGTACTACGGCTGGCGCAACCGGCAGCCATCGAAGCGCCACCAGGCACGCGCGGCGCTGGATGCGCAGGTGCGGGAGCGGTTCGAGGATCGCAAGGGCCGGGAGGGTGCCCCACGGCTGTCACGGCGCTTGGGCCGCGGACGCCGCCAGGTGGCGGAAAGCCTGCGCCGGCAGGGCTTGCGCGCGAAGGCCGCGAGGAAGTTCAAGGCAACCACGAACTCGAATCACACGCTGCCGGTGGCGCAGAACCTGTTGCAGCAGGACTTCACGGCGAGCCGGGCCAATCAGGTGTGGGTCGGCGACATCACGTTCATCGGTACGGACGAGGGCTGGCTGTACCTGGCCGTGGTACTGGACCTGTATTCGCGCCGGGTCGTGGGCTGGTCGATGGGCGATCGCATGCCGGCCTCGCTGGTGTGCGACGCGCTGCGCATGGCGCTGTTCAACCGCAGGATGCCGCGCGGCGTCATCATGCACACCGATCGCGGCAGCCAGTACTGCGCGCGCGAGCACCGCGATCTGCTCGATGAGCACGGCCTGATCGCCAGCATGAGCGCCAAGGGCAACTGCTACGACAACGCAGCGATGGAAAGCTCATCCACTGTGACGCTGATTCGAACGCCTCCGCCAGTGAAGTTCTTTGGTCTGTAGAAGTAAACAAGTGCTGTGTCCTGGTGCGTAACCTCCAGTCCTGCGAATGGAGGATTGGTGGTTGGAATTGTCGAGCAACCGCTAAACAAAAGCGCCAAGGTAACTGGGGCAATGAATGGAATGAACCTCATATGGCCTCCACAGATATTTGAGCAGAGCTAACGCCTGAGTTAAGCCGCGCCACGAAGTGGCGTCGGCTTGAACGAATTGTTAGGGCGCAACCGGCGGAAGGCTAAAAGCGCCACTAGCAAGGTGATGGGAAAAGATACTGCATGCCACCAGGGCCATGCTTGCAGTGCCCAGATCATGCCAGAAGAGTCGAGTGTGAAAATTGCGACGATGGCGTAAACGGCAAATGGCGCAGGAACGGTCGCGATGGTTGCGCTACCTAGCGATGGCGCGGCAAGAAGTGTGAACGCAGCAATCGAAGACAAGTAGCGGAGCCATGGCCATGAGGCCGGCATAAAGCGGGCAATGAGAAAAGCGGGAATCGCGGCCACCGTCGTATAGGTCAGGTAGGCAATGAGGAAGAACAGGCCAACGATTACTTGCATTTGCGCCCTAAGAGCCTGTTCAAAGTCTTTCTCATCCCTGATGCTATAGGGATGAGACATCCCTATCCCAGTGACATCAGCCGCGAGCAGTTCGAGACGATCCTTCCGCTGCTGGAGAGTGCCCGCAAGAAGAC
>NZ_JASGED010000032.1:0-3034 GCF_047606765.1 Thermomonas sp.
ATGAAAATCCACATCCAGCGCCGCACGGTCATGGACGGGGACCTTTGTCCTTGTCGTCATTGCGCCCCTTGGCCATGAACACGATGCCCAGCACGATGAGGGCCAGGCCCACGCCGAGAAAGCCCATCTGCCCGGTGGCGGAGATCGCAAGGAAGGCAGCCCCGATGACGATCCATACCGCGCCATTGGCCTTCGGGTGTTGAGGCGTTGCCATTGCGATGCTCCTGCTTGTCAAGTGTGCTTGACAGGCAAGATAGGCCGGCAAAACCCGCTTGTCAAGCGTCCTTTACAAGCCGATCAAGATCGTCATTACTTGTTGCTGACGTATTTCTCGCGGCGAATTTGGGTGATGCCAAGGCCATGGCCCTTCAATGCCTCGAAGCTGGCATCCACCATGTCCGGGTTGCCGCACAGATAGGCGATGTCGCCATCTGGCGATGGCGCGAGTTCGGCCAGCGCGTTCTGCACGTAACCGTGGCGCACGTCCGCGTGTGCATGCAGTGAACCGGCTTGCGGCAGTTCGCGCGACAGGCAGGGCATGTAGCGAAAGCCCGGATGCGCATCGGCGAAGGCGCGGAACTCGTCGCCGTACAACAAATCATTCGGCGTGCGTGCGCCCTGCAACAGCACCACCTCCACGCCGCGTGTCTGCATCAGCGATTCCAGTTGCGGCAGCATCGCCCGATACGGCGTGACACCCGTGCCGGTGCCGATCAACAGGTAGCGGCGGTTGGCATCGTTCGGCATCAGGCAGAAGCGCCCGAACGGGCCGCTGGCGTCCACCGTGCCGCCCAGCGGCATGCCTTCGAACAGCGCTGTTGCCGCACCGCCCGGCACATAGCTGACCGCGATTTCCACCGCTTCGCCCGGCCCCATCGTGTGATCGTGCTGCGTGCCCAGCGAATAGCTGCGCCGCGCCGGGGTGCCATCGGCATACTGGAAATGGATCTGGATGAACTGGCCGGGGATGTAATCCAGCGGCTGGCCGTCATCACGCACGAACGACAGGTGCGCCACCGTCGGCGCGATCATCCGGCGGGCAGTGAGTTTCAGGGGGAAATGCACAATGGCCAAAGCAATGCTCTGTTCGATGGATGCAACGCCGTCACGAAGCGGGCTGTGCCGGCGGACGCCTATACTAACCGCAGCCCATTTCCTTGTTCCCGCAGTGCCGCGCGCACGCAGGGCGGAGCCATTGCGATGAACCCGACCACCACGCCCGCGCTGTGCATCGATGCACTGCGCAAGACCTACGACAACGGCGTGCAGGCGTTGAAGGGCGTTTCACTGGATGTGGCACCCGGCGATTTCTTCGCCCTGCTCGGCCCCAACGGCGCGGGCAAGAGCACGCTGATCGGCATCGTCAGTTCGCTGGTCAACAAGACATCTGGCAGCGTGCAGGTATTCGGCACCGACATCGATGCTGACCGAGACGCAGCGATGCGCCAGCTTGGGCTGGTGCCGCAGGAAATCAACTTCAACATGTTCGAAAAGCCGCTGGACATCTGCGTGAACTACGCGGGGTTCTACGGCATCCCGCGCAATGAGGCGCTGCCGCGCGCGGAGCAGGTGCTGAAGGATGCGCTGCTGTGGGACAAGGCCGACAAGATGAGCCGCACCTTGTCCGGCGGCATGAAGCGGCGGCTGATGATTGCGCGGGCCATGATGACGCAGCCGCGCCTGCTGATCCTCGATGAACCCACCGCAGGCGTGGATATCGAGATTCGCCGTGGCATGTGGAAGACACTGCGCGAGATCAACGCCGCCGGCACCACCATCATCCTCACCACGCATTATCTGGAAGAAGCCGAAAGCCTGTGTCGCAACCTTGCCATCATCGACCACGGCAGCATCGTCGAGCAGGGGCCGATGAAGTCACTGCTGGCGAAGCTCGATGTGGAAGGCTTCCTGTTCGATATCGAAGGCAACCTGCCCGCAGCATTGCCGGCGATCGAAGGCGCCACGCTGACCGCGCCTGACGACCACACGCTGGATCTGGACATGCCGCGTGCGATGGATCTCAACCGCGTGTTCGCGGCGCTTGATGCCGCCGGCATCCGCGTGCGCTCGATGCGTACCAAGAGCAACCGACTGGAAGAATTGTTCGTGCGGATGACCACCAAGGAGGGCAACGCATGAGCAATCCCAACCTGACTGCTCTTGCCACCATCGCCCGCCGCGAAGTGATGCGCATCCTGCGCATCTGGAGCCAGACGCTGGTGCCGCCGGCGATCACCATGACCCTGTACTTCCTGATCTTCGGCAAGCTGATCGGCTCGCAGGTGCGTGAGATGGATGGCATCCGCTACATGGATTTCATCGTTCCCGGCCTGGTGATGATGAGCGTGATCCAGAACAGCTACGGCAACATCAGCAGTTCGTTCTTCGGCGCGAAGTTCGGTCGCCACGTCGAGGAACTGCTGGTCAGCCCGATGCCGAACTGGGTGATCCTCACCGGCTACGTGGCCGGCGCGGTGCTGCGCGGGTTGATGGTCGGCGTGATCGTGCTGGGCATCGCCATGCTGTTCACCCGCGTGCGCATGCCGCATCCGCTGGTGATGCTGACATCGGTGTTGCTGGGCGCGACGATATTTTCGCTGGCCGGTTTCATCAACGCCATCTATGCCAAGAAGTTCGATGACGTCGCCATCGTCCCCACCTTCATCCTCACCCCGCTGACGTATCTGGGTGGCGTGTTCTATTCGGTCAGCCTGCTGCCCGGCTGGGCGCAGACGGCAACACTCGCCAACCCGATCTTCTACATGGTCAACGCCTTCCGCTACGGCCTGCTGGGGATCAGTGACGTGCGCTTGTGGGTGGCCTATGCCTTGATGTTGGGCTTCGTGGCCGTGCTGGGTGCGCTGGCGCTGTGGCTGCTGAAGCGCGGGGTGGGCCTGCGCAGTTGACGAAAGCAAACGCCGGCTTCGCTACACTCCGCGCTTTCCCCAACTGGAGCATCCCGGATGACGATGAGCAGAACCCTGTTGGCCGCAGCGATTACCGTCATGCTGCTGGTTGGTTGCAAGAAGGAAGC
>NZ_JASGED010000033.1:0-19198 GCF_047606765.1 Thermomonas sp.
CCGGGCGATGCAGACCGGGGCCGACATGTTCTCTGCACAACTGACGATCGGTGTGCCGGCGGACATGCACATCGCCGCGCTGCGCGATGATTTCCTGGAGTTGCGCGGAGAACATGTCGGCCCCGGTCTGCATCGCCCGGTAGCGCGAGCAGTGCAGGCTTTCGATAGTGATGCCCTGATGGTCGAAGAAATCGGCCAACTGGAACAGGATGCCGGGCTTGTCGGCGGCGATCACCTCGACCACGTACGGCAGCAGGCTGGACTGGATCGGCTTGGGCCCGGTGCGATACCAGACCAGCTTCAGGCCTTCCTCGCGCTCCAGCTTGGTCAGCATGGTTTCCAGCTTGGCCACGGCATCCCATGAGCCGGTGGCAAGCGCGCTGACCGAAACGTCGCGCCCGACCGTCGCCAGCCGTGCATCGACCAGATTGCAGCCGGAATCGGTGATCCGGCGGGTCACGGCGAGCAGGGGCGACTGCGGATGCGTGGTGTACGCGTTGATCAGCAGGTGGTTTTCGTTCGGCGCGGGCCGGGTGGTGGTGTCGCTCAAGGGGGCGTCCGGAACGGTGAGGGAACATGCCGGCACGCGGGCCGACGCGGTCAGCATACTTGCCGGTGCTTTCGGGCCGCAAGTAAGATCGTCACGCATCTTCGTCCACATCGCACTGCGCACCCCGCCGTGCCCCGAACCGGGCCACTTCCTTGCAGCTTTCCGGCAGCATCACCGCGCTGGCAACGCCGTTCACGGCGGCGGGCGACATCGACCAGGCCGCATGGCTGCGCATGCTGCAGGCGCAGCTGGATGCCGGCACGCAGGGCGTGGTGGTGGCCGGGTCCACCGGCGAGGCCCCGGCCCTGTTCGATGCCGAATACGAAAGCCTGCTGCGCGATGCGGTGGAGTTCTACGCCGGGCGCATGCCGGTGATCGCCGGCACCGGCCAGTCCAGCACCGCCAAGACCATCCTTGCCAATCGCCGCGCCGCCGCGCTGGGCGCGGATGCCGCGCTGGTGGTGGTGCCGCCCTATGTGCGACCCACGCAGGCCGGCCTGCTGGCGCATTTTCGCGCGGTGGCCGACGAGGGCGAGCTGCCGGTGGTGCTGTACAACGTACCGGCACGCACGGGCTGTGACCTGGCCCCGGAAACCGTGGGCGAGCTGTCGCTGCATCCGAACATCGTGGGCATCAAGGAAGCACGCGCCGAAGAAGCGCGCATGGACGCCCTGCTGCCTTGCCGCCGTGACGGCTTTGTGGTGCTCAGCGGCGATGACCCGACCGCCGCGCGGGCCATGCTGGCAGGTGCCGATGGCGTGATTTCGGTGGCCTCCAACGTGGTGCCGCACAGCTTCCGCCGCCTGTGCGACCGCGCCCGTGCGGGCGATGTGGCGGGGGCGCAGGCGCTGGACGCCGCCCTGGGCCAGCTTTACCACTTCCTGGGCGTGGAACCCAATCCGATCCCGGTCAAAGCTTTGCTGGCGCTGAACGGAATCGGCCACGGCCTGCGTTTGCCGCTGCAACCGCTATCATCCACGCATGCCGCCGAGGCCCAGCGCCTGCACGCGGACATCCTCCAACTTGAAGAACAAAGCCGCGCCATTGCGGCCTGACAGGAGTTACCGATGCGTCGCACGTCCCCCGCGTACCTGATTGCCGCCCCGCTCGTCGCCCTGCTGCTGGTGGGTGGCCTGTCCGGCTGCCGCTGGTTCGGCAAGAAGAACGACCTCTACACCCAGAGTGCGGAGGCCCGCCCGCTGGAAGTGCCGCCGGATCTTGACCGCCCTGCGGCCGAGCGGGCGATGGCGCTGCCTTCGGTCAGCACCAGCGCGACGGCATCGGGCACGGCCACGGCCAGCGTGGCCCCGCTGGGTTTCAACGTTGCCAGCGACCGTGATGCCGTGTTCGCCAAGGTGGGCGACGTGCTGGCCGCGACCCAGGGCGTGTCCATCGCCAACAAGGCCGCGATCCTTGGCACCTTTGATGTCGATTACCTGGGCGCGAAGTTCCTGGTGCGCGTGACCAAGGCCGGCGACGGTACCTATGTGTCCGCGGTCGATCCGCGTGGCCTGCCGCCGACCGGCGATGCGCCGGTGAAGCTGATTGGCGTGCTGAAGGCTGCACTCACGCCGTAAGACACCGTAGGGGCGACCCCCTGTGGTCGCCCTCGTGTGGCGTTGCCACCGATCGTTATGCGTTTCGGGGCAGGCACAGGGCCTGCCCCTGCGTGTTTCTATCGTTCCAGCAACGGCAGCTTGTTCGGCTTGCCGTCCCATTCCGCCGCATCCGGCGGTGGATCCTTGCGCACGGTCAGCACCGGCCATGCCTTCGCCAGCTCCGCATTGAGCGCGATGAAGGGTTCCTGCCCGGCGGGCACGTCTTCCTCCGGGAAGATCGCATTGACCGGGCATTCTGGCTCGCACAGGGTGCAGTCGATGCATTCATCGGGGTCGATGACGAGGAAGTTCGGGCCTTCGTGGAAACAGTCCACCGGGCACACCTCGACGCAGTCGGTGTGCTTGCACTTGATGCAGTTTTCGGTGACGACGAAGGGCATTGCCGGTTGATCCGTGTTGCGATGCGCATAGTTTAGCGCCGTGGCGGAGCAGGTCGCCGAATGAGAATGGCTGGCAAGCAGCCCGGGAAATCCCCGAAACGTCCTGCACGCCTGCGATGCGGCTTATTTCGCAGCGGCTGCCTTGCCCGCGCCGGCAAAATCGCCAGCCTGGAACACCGAGAACTGCGCCGGCTTGATGAACCTGCGGATCGCGGCGTTGACCTGTTCGACGGTCAGCGCCCGCAGCTTTTCGTCTGACACGGCCCGGCGCAGCATGGGCCGTTGCAGTTCGGCATCGGCATTCAGCATGCGCGCCACGGTGGCATCGCTGGCGCGCGACTGCTGGCGGCGGGTCAGCATGCCGCTCACGGCGTCCTTAAGCTCCGTCGCGGTGATGCCGTCCTTCACGAAGCGCGCCAGTTCCTCGCGCACGGCGGCTTCCAGCCTGTCCATGTTCTGCGGGGCGACGATAGCCTGGACGGTCAGGTTGCCGGCATCGTCCCGGTTGTCCACGCTGGAATCGGCGCTGAGGCTGCTGCCGATGCTGTAGCTCAGGCCGTCCTGCTGGCGCACGCGGTCGCCCAGCCGCGACTTCAGGCCGTTGCTGCCAAGAATCTCGTCAGCCACCAGCATCGCGGGATAGTCGGGGTCGTCATCGTTCAGCGCCATGTTCTGGCGGGCGATGAACACCGCATTGGCCTTGTCCGGTGTTTCCAGCCGTTCGTGCCGTGCGGGCACATCGCTGTAGTGGGTGGCGATGCGGGCATAGGGCACGCCCGGCTTCCAGCCGGCGAACAGTGTTTCCAGCAGCGGCTTGATCTGCGCGGGGTCGAAATCACCAACGATGGCGATCTGGCCGTCGCTGGTGCCGTACATCTGGCGGTGCCATGCGCGCAGTTCGTCGAGCTTCAGCGCCTTCAGGCCGGCCAGTTGTTCGTCGATGCTGCGAAAGCGCATCGGGTGGCCGGCAGGCCACGGATTGAACGCCTTGCCCAGCGCCTGCCCGGCCACGCTGCCCGGCTCCTTGCGCTGCGCTTCCAGGCTGGTGATGGCGTGTATGCGCAGTTGCTCGAACTCGGCTTCCGGGAAGGCGGGGTTGCGCAGGATGTCGGCGGCAAGCGTCAACGCTTCGACCAGTTCGCCGCGTTTGGTCTGCAGCAGGATGTTGGCGCCCTGGCCACCGCCCAGCACGGAGGCATTGGTCTTGAGCGCCTCGAAGCGTTTGCTGATCTGCTCGCGGGTCAGCGTCTTGCTGCCGCGCATCAGCATGCTGCCGGCGAAGCTGTGGGCCTGCGGCGAGAAGCGGCGCAGTGCCTCCACATCGGCAAAGCGGAAGCTGGCGTTGAACACCACGGTGCTGCCGCGTGTCTTCTTCGGCAGCAGGGAAACGGTGAGCGTGTCGCCGATGGCGAAGACTTCGGTGCGCGCGGCGATGTTGGCCGGCGTGGGGTCGAAGGTTTCGCCGGCCTGCAATGCCTCGCGGCCCTTGTAGCCTTCCACCAGCGAGGACAGCGATGGTGCCTGCGGAATGATGGCGCGCTTGGTGTTCTCGGTGGGGATGAAGCGGGCCAGCGTGCGGTTGCTGGGGATCAGGTAGGTGCGGGCAACGCGGTTGATGTCGTCCACGGTCACCTGTTCTGCGGCATCGCGCAGCACGAACCACAGCCGCCAGTCGCCGGCAGCCACGTATTCGGACATCGCCATGCATACGCGGTTGACGTTGTCGAAGGCCTTTTCGTATTCGTTGGCGATGCGCTGTTTGGTTTCGGCAAGCTCCGCTTCGGTGATTGGCGTGGCGGCGATCTGCTCGGCCTGTTTCAGCAGTTCGGCCTCGGCCTTTGCCGGGTCGGCATCTTTCGCCACCGTCATCGACAGCGAAAACAGGCCGGGATCAGGCGAATTGCCGGCGTAGGCGCTGGCACTCGCCGCCAGTCTGGTCTGCACCAGCGCCTTGTGCAGGCGGCCACCGGGGCTGTGCGACAGGATGTCGCCCAGCAACGCCAGTGCCACGGCATCCGGATGGGTCGCCGCCGGCATGTGGTAGGCAAGACGGGTGACGCGCACGTCGCCACTGCGGCGGACAATGACTTCGCGCTCGCCGTCCTGCACAGGCTCGGCGGTGTACATCGTCGGAAGGGTGCGTGCAGGTTTTTTGATCGCGCCGAAGATGGCGGCGATCCTGCCCAGCAGCGCGCTTTCGTCGAAGCGCCCGGCCACGATCAGTACCGCGTTGTCCGGCTGGTACCAGGTTTTGTAGAAGGCTTGCAGGCGCTCGATCGGCACGTTTTCCACGTCGCTGCGCGCGCCGATGGTGTCCTTGCCGTAGTTGTGCCAGAGGTAGGCCGTGGAGCGCATGCGCTCGCCGAGGATGCCGGCCGGGTTGTTCTCGCTGCGCTCCATTTCGTTGCGCACGACGGTCATCTCGCTGTCCAGGTCCTTCTTCGCAACGTTGGAATTGACCATGCGGTCAGCTTCCAGCCGCAGGATGGCATCCAGCGTGTCGTCGTTGGCGGGGAAGCTGCTGAAGTAGTTGGTGCGGTCAAGCGAAGTGGTGGCGTTGAAGCTTGCGCCGCGCTTCTTCAGTTCGCCCGGGATGTCCGGGTGCGTGGGCGTGCCCTTGAACAGCATGTGCTCCAGCAGGTGGGCCATGCCGGTTTCGCCGTAATTTTCATGCACCGAGCCGACCAGATAGGTCAGGTTGACGGTGACCGTGGGCTTGCTGGCATCCGGGAACAGCAGCACGCGCAGGCCGTTGTGCAGGCGGTATTCGCAGATGCCTTCCACGCAGGCGCCGGCGCTGGTGCCCTTTGGCAGCGTGATGTTGCCGGCGAAGGCTGCGCCGGGCAGTGCGATCAGGCAGGCGAGGGCAATGACGTGCAGGCGGAGCGACTTCATGGGGTGGAGCCTCGTACGTGGAAGAGCGCGCGCAGTCTAGGCGCGCGGCGAGCGGTGGTTGATGGCGCAAGAGTCATGTGAGGTATCCGCCTCATCCTGCGTCGGGCATGCGGATTGGCGCTGTTGTGGCGAATGCCGACGGCGCGCGGTTTGTTTGCGTTCAGTCTGCGGCGGACAGCACGATGTCGCCGTTCGCGGCGTGGGTCACCTGCACGCCATAGACCATGCGCAGCGCTTCAGTGAAGGCGGCGGGATCGTTGCTGCGGAACACGCCGCTGATCGCCATTTCGCCCAACGAGGGATCGGCCACCAGCCGCACATGCGCGTGGTAGCGGTTGAACTCCGCCACTGCCGTCGCCAGCCGGGTGTTCTCGAAGCGCAGCTTGCCGCTGGTCCAGGCCGCTTCGCGGCGGTGGTCGAACATGCCGATCTGCGGTTGCGCGCCGTCCTTGCCGAGGCGTGCGTACTGGCCTGGCACCAAGCGGGCGAGTTCCCGGTGCGGTTGGCTTGCGGTGCGTGCGGCCAGCAGCGCCACCTTGCCGTCGAACAATTCGACTTCGGTGGCGTCGGCGCGGCGATAGACCTCGAAGCGGGTGCCGATGGCGCGCACGCCGGCATCATCGGTATCCACCGTCAATGGGCGCTTTGGATCGTGGGCGACGTCGAACAGCGCGCGTCCGCGTTCCAGCACGATGCTGCGCGCCTTGCGGCTGTAGCGCACCTGCACTTGCGAATCGGTGTCCAGCACCACCAGGGTGCCGTCGTCGAGCGCGATTTCGCGATGCTCGCCAACCGCACTGGCATAGGTCGTTGCAGGAGCGGGGCGTTGCACCAGCAGCCAGGTGCCGGCGATCACCGCCATCACCGCCGCCGCCGCCGCGCCCAGCCAGCGCCGCCTGGCAACACGGCGACCGCTTTCACGCCTGCGCTCCGCCGCCAGTTGCCGGCGGGTATCGGAAAGCCGGCCTGCGACCTCCGCCGACGGCGCGAAATCCCCGAACTCCGACCACAGCGCCTCGAAGCGTGCGTAGGCCTGGCGATGCTGCTGGCTACCCTCCATCCATGCATGCCAGCGCCTGCGGTCGCCTTCGCTGACATCGTCGGCCTGCAGGCGGGCGAACCAGGTCGCCGCCTGTTCGCGAACCGGATCGCCGCCTTCGATGACCTTCAGGAAGTTCTCTTTCGTGCTCATTGCGATTCCATGCGCGATGCAAAATGCAGCAGCGCGCGCATCATGTGTTTTTCCACCGCGCTGACGCTGATCCCCAACTGCCCGGCGATGGCGCTGTAGGTGAGGCCGTCATAGCGTTGCAGCAGGAATACCTGCTGGCAGCGTGGGGGCAGTTGCTCCAGCGCGTCCAGGAAGCATTTCAGCCGTGCCTTGTCCTGATAGACGCGCTCGGCGTGGATGTCCTCAGTCGGCAGGTCTTCGGCGGCATCGTCGATGGAGACGTGCTGGCGGCTGTGGCTGGCGCGTTCGCGGCGGATGCGGTCGCGCAGCAGGTTGCCGGCGATGGTCAGCAGGAACGCCTCCATGTTGGCCACGCCGGTGATGGAAGGCGAGCGGATGGCGCGGATCAGGGTGTCCTGCGCCATGTCCTCGGCGTCGTCCGGCGTGCCCAGGTGGTGCCGGAAATAGCGGATCAGGCGCGGGCGGTATTCCAGCGCCAATGCGGTGAAATCGTGCGCATCGGCGGCGGGCGGGGACGAGCCTTGCGGTGGGCGATCCTGTGCCATCGGTCGCCATGGGCGTGGGTTGCGGACAGCGCCACGCTAGGCGATAGCCCGACGGCGCGCAAGCACAAGGGCGTCACGCCGCTGCGTTGCCGAGGCATGGATTCGCATTCAGCAGGGCCGGGGTGAGGGATTGCCGAAACGCTGCGTCTTCAACAGGTGTAGGGGAAAGATCGGCTGTCACGGACGACCCACACATCACTTCACGTCATCGCAGAGGATTTGCAGTATGGGGAACCATCAGGTCATGCAGCCGAAGGGGGTTCGGTTGAATTCGCTGGCTGTCGCATTGTGCGCGGCATTGGCTGTCGTCGCGGCACCGCAGGCGCTGGCGCAGCAGGCGCAGGGCACAACCCGCGTCTATGCCATCCCGGGCCAGCCGCTTGGCACGGCGCTGAACAAGTTTGCCGAGGCCAGCGACCTGCAGATCATGATTCCGCCGGAGCTGGTGCAGGGCAAGAACGCGCCCGCACTGAACGGGCAATATTCGACCACCAGCGGCCTGAAGCGGCTGCTTGCCGGCAGTGGGCTGACCTGGCGCACCACCCAGGATGGCGTGATTTTCATCGCCAGGGCGGATGCGCCGCAGCCCAGGCCTGCTGCCGCGCCGAAAGCGCCAACCCGCAGCAATGCACCGCCCAGTGCCGATGCCGCTGCCGAAGAAACCAGACAGCTCGAAACCGTGGTGGTCACCGGCTCGCGCCTGCGTTCCATCGTTGGCGTGCAGGGCGCAAACCCGGTGCTGGAGTTTTCCCGCGAGGACATCGAGCGCTCCGGCGTCACCACCCTGGACGAATTGCGCAACCTGATCCCGCAGTTGTCGGTGGGGCAGGCCGCTGCCTTCACCGGCAACAGCAGCGGCGGTTCGCCTGACGGGCGTTTGCTGTTCGACATCCGTGGCCTGTCGGCAGGCAACACGCTGGTGTTGCTGGACGGCAAGCGCCTGCCGATGACCGGCCAGCGCACTGTGGCTTCGGCCTATGAAGCCACCGGCATTCCGCTGTCCGCCATCGAGCGGGTGGAAGTGCTGCTGGGCGGCGGCAGCGCCATCTATGGTTCCGATGCGGTCGGCGGCGTGGTCAACATCATCACCCGCGACAGCTACAAGGGCACCGAGATCGAATACGCCCGCGACGACACCTTCGACACCGATGCGGCCAATGACCGCATTTCGGTCTCGCACGCCTTTCGCAAGAACGATTTCGGTCTGCGCGTATCGGCCATGCACGCCACCCAGAACGCGCTGGCGCGGCGTGACCGCTGGTGGCTGGCCTCCGACGACATGCGCTTTCTTGGTGGTTCCAACGGCATCGTCAATGCGTATCCGATCGGGGGGCGCATCCAGCGGGTGAGCAATGCCAACCTGCCGGGCCTGACCAGCCGCAATGCCTACATCCCGCGCGGTGCCGACGGCCTGACCAATACCGTGGACGATTACGCCAACGCCGTGGAAACCCCGCTCTACGACAGCGGCCAGTTCACCAATGCGGTCAACGAATACCAGCGCAGCAACGTCACCTTGCACCTGGATTACCAGCTCGCCGAATGGGCCGAGCTGTACGGCGACTACATGTATTCCCGCAACGAGTCCGAGGCCATCGCCGCGCCGGTGCAGATCAGCGCGCGGTTGCCTGCGGACTATGCCGGCAACCCGTTTGGCGTGCCGATCTGGGTGGACAAGTACCTGTGGGAACTGGGCACGACCAAAAGCTATCTGTTCACCACCCAGTCGGCGCAGCTGGGCATGCGCGGCGACCTGCCGAAGGACTGGCGCTACGACTTCTACCTGAGCGACGCCCGCAGCGTGGCCGACCTGCCGGACACGATCTGGTCGATCGACACCACCAAGCTCAACGCTGCCATCGCCGATACCGACCCGAGCAAGCGCCCGATCCTGCTGGACGACAACCTCACCGGCGCGGGTTCGGAGGAGTTCTTCCGCTCGCTGCTCAAGCCCAGCGCGATCCGGGATACCTCCATCACCCAGACCGCCAGCCTGTCGTTCGACGGTGCGCTGCTGGAATTGCCCGCCGGCCCGATCAAGCTTGCGCTTGGCACCGAGTTCCGCCGCGAGAGCTACCGGGTCGAGCGTGACCAGAGCAGCACCCTGGAAGCGATTCCGCCTGCCAGCCCGCGCCGGCTCAATGCGCAGTACGCGGAAGTCTCGATGCCGGTGTTTTCGCCCAGCTTCGCGTTCCCGATGATGCACGAGCTGACCCTGGGCGCTGCCGTCCGTCGCGACGACTACAGCGATTTCGGCACCGCCACCAAGCCGCTTGCCAACCTGCTTTACAAGCCGGTGGCGTGGCTGGCCTTTCGCGCATCGAACAACAAGGCATTCCGCGTGCCCTATCTGGTGGATCTGACCCGTCCGCGCTCAAGCAACACCGTCAACGTGCCGGTCACCGGCGACACCCTGATCGACACCTATCGCAACAACGAGCAGTACATCGGCCGGCTGGCGACCACGGTGGGCGGCAATCCGAACCTCAAGCCGGAGGATTCCGAACACCGCAACTACGGCGTCATGATCCAGTCGCCGTTCAAGAACCGCTGGCTGTCTGGACTGTCGCTGTCGGTGGATCGCTGGGAATCGGACATCCTCAACCGCATCGGCAGCATCACCCGGCAGGAAATGCTCGATTATTTTCCCGAGGCCTTCACCCGCGCCGAGCTGACCGACGAAGACCGCGCCGCCGGCTACACCTACGGCCGCATCATCCACATGGAAAACGTGTCGCGGAACATCGCGCGTTACCGTGCCGCCGGTTTCGACTATGCAATCAGTTATCACGTCGATACCGGCATCGGCCAGTTCTCGCTGGATGCCAAGGCCACCCGCACCACATTGCGGCAGGCGTTCGCCACGCCCGATGCACCGCCCAGCGTGGCGGTATCCGAAAGGCTGTCGCCAACGCGCACGGTCACCAACCTGGCCTGGCAGCATCGCGGCATGGGTGCAAGCGTCACCGCCATCCAGCAGCAGGGTTTCCCGGTCAGCCTGTCCAGCAGCAACGTGTTCGAATCCTCGCGCACTTGGAACGCCAATGTCTGGTACGACTTCCGCAGCGGCACCCTGCATGACGATGGCGGCATGCTGGACCGCGTGCTGGGCCGCACCCGGGTGTCGCTTGGCCTGCTCAATGCCACCGATGCCGAGCCACCGATGAGCCAGACCGGCAGCGTCAACGGCTCCATCGATCCGCGCCTGCGCCGCTACACCTTCACCCTGCGCTACAGCTTCTGACCGCGCAGCGCCTCATGCCCTCTCCCCCGGCAGCGGGGGAAAGGGCATGTAGTTTCCGTTCCCGCCACGCCAAGCTTGCGTTCATTTCGATGATGCCGCATACGACCTCGAAACCCCGTCGCCAATGGCTGGCGGGCCTGTTGCTGCCCGTACTGGGCCTGTGTGGCAGCTTGCAGGCGCAGACACCCATCGAAACGCCTGCCGAGGCCGTTGCCGCGCCGGCACCGGCAGCGCCGCCTGCCACGGCATCGCCACCGGAAGCCACCGATCCAAAACCCTATGGCAAGGTCATCACCTCCGATGCGCAGACCCAGAAGGGCCTGTTTGATGTGCATCGGGTCAGGTCCCGGCTGTATTTCGAGATCCCGCCCGCGCTGCTGGGCAAGCCGCTGCTGATGGTTGTCAACGCGGCCGCGGTGCCGCCCGGTGTCGATCATGCCGGCAAGTCGCTGGCGCAGGAGGCAGTGCGCTTCGTCCTGCGCGACAACCGCGTCTATCTGCAGGCGATGAACCACACCTACGTCACCGGCGATGGCAGCGCCAATGTCGATGCGGTGCAGGCGGCGCAGCGCGATGCCATCCTGATGGCGCTGAATGTCGAAGCCTATGGACGCGACGGCGCACCCGTGATCGAAGTGAGCAAGCTGTTCACCACCGAAGTGGGCGACTTCACTGCGCGCCAGATTCTCAAGGCGCGCTCGCTGGAATCCGCTCGCAGTTACGTGAACGGGGTTCGCGCCTTCCCCGGCAGCCTGCGCGTCGATGCCGTGCATACCTACATGGCGCCGGCGATGCTCAATACGCCCATGGGCCCGAAGCCTGCGCCGGCCAGCTTCCCGGCGCGCGCCAACAGCATCGACATGGCCTACAGCATCGTCGAACTGCCCGCGCAGCCGATGATGCCGCGCCTGGCGGATGACCGCGTTGGGTACTTCTATCAGGACATGCTCAACTTCGGCGGCAGCGCACGCCCGGCGGAAACCGAGCGTTACATCTCGCGCTGGCGGCTGGAGAAGAAGGATCCGAACGCCGCGCTGAGCGAACCGGTCAAACCCATCGTCTGGTACATAGACCGCTCCACGCCAACCGCGCTGGTGCCCTACGTGAAGAAGGGCATCGAGGCATGGAACATGGCGTTCGAAGCCGCCGGCTTCAAAAATGCGGTGCAGGCGCGCCCGTTCCCGACCAGGGAAGAAGACCCCGAGTTCGATCCGGAGGACGTGCGCTACAGCGTGCTGCGCTGGGTGCCGTCGAACGTGGCGAATGCCTACGGCCCGCGCCTGACCGACCCGCGTACCGGCGAGATCCTGAACGCCAACATCGTCATGTACCACAACATCCAGCAAATGGTCAGCGAGTGGTACATCCCGCAGGCCGCGCCGCTGGATCCGCGCGCGCAACGGTTACCGCTGCCCGACGACCTGATGGGCGAGCTGGTGGCCTACATCGTCACCCATGAAGTCGGTCATTCGCTGGGTTTCCTGCACAACATGAAGGCCAGTTCCACCTATCCGGTGGACAAGCTGCGCGATGCGAAGTGGCTGAAGACGATGGGCCACACGCCCTCGATCATGGATTACGCCCGCTTCAACTACCTGGTGCAGCCGGAGGACGGCATTGATCCATCACTGCTGATCCCGCGCATCGGCCCCTATGATGTGTTCGCGACGAAGTGGGGTTATGCACCAGTACCGGGTGCGCGCACCCCGCAGCAGGAAAAACCGGTGCTGGACGCATGGGCGCGCGAACAGGACATCAAGCCGTGGCTGCGGTTTTCCACGCCCAATCGCGGCAGCAATGATCGCGGCAACCTGGAGGAGGCAGTGGGCGATGCCGACGCCGTGACCGCCACCGGACTTGGCATCCGCAACCTCAAGCGCTTGCTCAAGCTGCTGCCGAAGATGGCGATCCGGCCTGGCAGCAACGACGATGACCTGCAGCGCCTGTACAAGGTGGCGGGCACGCAATGGACAACCGAATTGCGGCATGTGGTGGCGGTGGTCGGCAGTTACGAACTGCGCACGAGGCACGGCGACCAGCCAGGTGCAGTCGCCCAGATGACGCCGCGTGCCGAACAGGGGCGCGCGGTTGCCTTCCTCAACCAGCAGTTGTTCCAGACGCCGCAATGGTGGTTCGAGCCGGCGATCACCGAACGCCTGGCCCCGGATGCCGCCAGCAGCCTGATTGCCGACAGCCAGAAAAAGATCCTTGCCGAACTGCTGGCCGAAAGCCGGCTGCGCAGCCTGCTGGTGCAGGAACTGAACGCAGGCGTCAGCGCCTATTCCGTGCAGCAACTGCTGGCCGACCTGCGTGCGGGCATCCTGGGCGAACTGGCGGGTAACGAGATGCCCACGCCATTGCGGCGCAACCTGCAACGTCTGTACGTCGATCTGCTGGCAGGGCGTGCCCGCAATCTGGAGGGTGGCGATGACGCCACTGCAATGCTGCGTGCGGAATTGCGCGCGCTGCGCACGCAGTTCGCATCGAAGCGGCAGTCGGTCAACCTGCAGGCGCGTGCGCACTGGAGCATGTTGTTTGACATGGCCGATCGCGTATTCCGGCCCGGTGGTGAAACGGCGGCTACCGCAGGCGCGACGCCGAGTGCGGCGACGACTTCGAGCGAGCTGTCGGACGCAGGGTGGTAGCGAATAACAAAAAACCCCGTGCCTGCGCACGGGGTTTTATTGTTTGGTACACCCTACGGGACTCGAACCCGTGTTACCGGCGTGAGAGGCCAGCGTCCTAACCACTAGACGAAGGGTGCATGGTGCCCTTGTGGGGCGGTGCTGCATTCCGGGGATCTCAACCCGCCGGAACCGTATGCGGCTTCCGCAACCGGCTTGCTAGTATAGGCGGCTGCGCGGGGCAGTGGCAACGCGCTTTCCCGGCAATCTCTGACCAGCGGCCTGGCCGCAACGCATGACCGAATCCGCAACCACGTCCGCATCCGTCGCCCCTGTCCTGCGCACTATCACGCGCGATGAGCACGGCATTTCCCGCAAGCAGATGAGCCAGAATGCCCTGCGCGTGCTGTACCGCCTGCGCGAGGCCGGCTTCGGTGCGTTTCTGGTGGGTGGCGCGGTACGCGACCTGTTGGCCGGGCAGGTGCCCAAGGATTTCGACGTGGCCACCGATGCCACCCCGGAGCAGGTGCGGGCGCTGTTCCGCAACTGCCGCCTGATCGGTCGCCGCTTCCGGCTGGCGCATGTGGTGTATGGCCGCGAAATCATCGAAGTGGCCACCTTCCGCGCCAACGGCAGCGATGACACCGAGGGCGACCGCAAGATCCACGAGGATGGCCGCCTGTTGCGCGACAACATCTACGGCAGCATCGAGGACGATGCGGTGCGCCGCGATTTCACCGCCAACGCCCTGTATTACGCCATCGAGGATTTCTCGGTGCGCGACTACGTGGGTGGTTATGAAGACGTGCAGGCGCGGCTGCTGCGCCTGATCGGCGACCCCGAGGCACGCTACCGCGAAGACCCGGTGCGCATGCTGCGTGCGGCGCGTCTGGCTGCGAAGCTGGGCTTCACCATCGAGGCTGCGACTGCCGAACCCATCGCCAGGTTGGCCCCGCTGCTGGCCGATGCCGCGCCGGCGCGCCTGTTCGAGGAAACCCTGAAGCTGTTCCTGTCCGGCCATGCGGTGGCCAGTTTTGAACTGCTGGAAGCGCACGGCCTGCTGCCGGTGCTGTTGCCGGAAACCGCGCAGGCGCTGGCATCCAACAAGTCCGGCGCGCTGCGGCGGATGCTGCTGCAGGGCTTGCGCAACACCGATGCGCGGGTAGCGGCGGATGAATCGGTATCGCCCGCCTTCCTCTATGCGGTGCTGCTGTGGCCGGCGTACTGCCGCGCGCTGGCGTTGCTGCAGGCGCAGGGCATGCATGCCGCCGAGGCGCAGCGCCGCGCCGCCGACCGGGTGACGTTGCATCAAGTGGCGCGTACCGCGCTGCCGCGCCGGTTCTCGCTGCCGATGCAGGAAATCTGGCTGCTGCAGGCGCGTTTTTCGCAGCGCCAGCGCAAGCGCGTGTTCCGCCTGCTGGCGCACCCGCGTTTCCGTGCCGCGTTCGATTTCCTCGAACTGCGGTTGGTGGCGTCCGATACGCATGCCGATGATGTGGCGTTCTGGCGCGAGGCGCAGTTGCATCCCGCTGCAGCGGTGGCTGCCGGCGAAGCGCAGGATGAAGGCGTGCCGGACGATGGGCAGGATGAGAACGATGCATCCGAACCGCGCAAGCGCCGCCGCCGCCGCAGGAACAAGCCGGCAGCCGCGCAATGAGTCCGTCCACGCACGCCTGCATCGGCCTGGGTGCCAACCTGGGCCATCCGCAGGAAGCCGTGCGTGCCGCGATCCGCGCGCTGGACGACCTGCCGCAAAGCCGTGTGCTGGCCGCATCGCGCCTGTATCGCACACCGGCATGGGGCAACATCGAGCAGCCGGATTTCGTCAACGCTGCCGTGCTGCTGGAAACGCGCCTTGACCCGCGGAGCCTGCTCGAACACCTGCTGGACATCGAGCGCAGGGCGGGGCGCATGCGCGGTGGCGATGCCGCTTCGGTGCGCTGGGGCCCGCGCGTGATCGACCTTGACCTGCTGCTGTACGGCGAGCGCACGATCAACATCCCCGGCCTGCGCGTGCCGCATCCGCATCTGCACGAACGCGCATTCGCGCTGGTGCCGCTGGCGGAGATCGCGCCGACCGCGCCGTTCCCTGGCCACGGCAGCGTGGGTGAGGCCCTGCGCCACATCGATGCTGCCGGCGTGGAAGCGATCAGCGATCTTCGCGATTCCTGAGCAGTCAAGCGCACGTTCTGCGCGATAATGCCGCGCATCTCCCGCCGGAACCTGCCATGAGCGTGCATGCGGAACAGAAGTCGTGGACGGTGCCGATGCTGGCCGATGCGCGTGCCGCAGGCCGCAAGCTGGTCATGCTCACCTGCTATGACGCAAGCCTGGCGCGGGTGCTGGACGATGCCGGCATCGAGCTGATCCTGATCGGCGATTCGCTGGGCATGGTGGTGCAGGGCCGCGATTCCACCCTGCCGGTGACGGTGGATGACATCGCCTATCACGTCGCCTGCGTGGCGCGCGGTGCAAGGCGCGCGCTGAAGATCGCCGACTTTCCGTTTGGTTCCGATGCCACGCCCGAGCAGGCGCATGCGGCGGCGGTGCGCTTCATCCAGTCCGGCGCGGCGATGGTCAAGCTGGAAGGCGCGGGCCACAAGCTGGAGACGATTCGCTTCCTCGCGCAGCGCGAAATCCCGGTCTGCGCGCATCTTGGTTTGACCCCGCAATCGGTGCTGCGGATGGGTGGCTTCAAGGTGCAGGGGCGCGAGCAGTCCGCCGCCGAACGCCTGCGCGCGGATGCACTGGCCGTGGCCGAAGCCGGCGCGGCATTGCTGGTGCTGGAAGGCGTGCCAGCCAATCTCGCCGCCGACATCACCGCCGCCAGCCCGATTCCCACCGTCGGCATCGGCGCGGGCGCGGGCTGTGACGGGCAGGTGCTGGTGCTGCATGACATGCTCGGCATCGATACCGGGCATCGCAAACCCAAGTTCGTCAAGGATTTCCTCGCCGAAGGCGGCTCCATCGCAGGCGCGGTGCGCGCCTATGCCGAGGCCGTGCGCAGCGGCGCGTTCCCCGATGAAACGCATTCCTATTCCTAGCAATTTTTGTTCGCCATTCCCGCGAGGGCGGGAATCCATGGACTTTGTGGTTGAAGATCAACGTCCATGGATCCCCGCTTTCGCGGGGATGACGGTCTTGCAGTTTTGACTTCCCTTGAAAGGGAAGGAGACAAACGGAGTGAAGCCGTGATCCAGACCATCACCCGACTCGACCAACTGCGCGCCACTGTCACCGCATGGAAGCGCGAAGGCTTGCGCATTGGCTTCGTGCCCACGATGGGCAACCTGCACGCCGGACACTACTCGCTGGTGAAGCTGGCGCGTCAGCATGCCGACCGCGTGGTGTCCAGCGTGTTCGTCAATCCCACCCAGTTCGGCCCGAACGAGGATTTCACCCGCTACCCGCGCACGCCGGACGCCGACACCAGCGGCCTGCAAGCTGCCGGCTGCGATGTGCTGTGGCTGCCGGAAGTGGAGGCGATGTATCCCTTCGGCGTGGAGCTTGCGGCCAAGGTGCATGTGCCCGGCGTCAGCGCGGTGCTGGAAGGCGCGCATCGCCCCGGCCACTTCGATGGCGTGTGTACGGTGGTCACGCGCCTGTTCAACCAGGTGCAGGCGGACGTGGCGGCATTCGGCAGCAAGGATTTCCAGCAGCTGGCGGTGATCCGGCAGATGGTGGCCGACCTGCAGGTGCCGATCGAGATCATTGCCGGCGCAATCGTGCGTGAGGATGACGGCCTTGCGATGAGTTCGCGCAACCAGTACTTGTCGCCGCAGGAGCGCGCTGTTGCTCCGCTGGTGCATCGCACCTTGCTTGCGATGCGCGATGCGATGCAGGCGGGTGTGCAACGGGCGGTGGTCGAAGCCGATGCCGACAAGGCCTTGCGCGATGCCGGTTTCGTGCCCGATTACGCAGTGATCCGTTGCCCCGACTTCAGCGAACCGGCGGATGGTGCGGGCGGCGCACGGGTGGCGCTGATCGCGGCGAAGCTGGGCCGCACGCGGCTGATCGACAATCTCGAGTTCGTTCTGCCCGGCTGAAATCCTGCAGCTTGTGATGGCGCGTTGTTGCAGCACGGAAACCTCGACCTATACTTCCGGGCTGTTGCCGGACAACCGGCCCGTTCCAGCGGAGTCATGCGATGCAACTCACCCTGCTCAAGGCCAAGATCCACCGCGCCACCGTCACCCATGCCGAGCTGCATTACGAAGGCTCCTGCGCCATCGACGGTCGCCTGCTGGACATCTCCGGCATCCGCGAATACGAGCGCATCGACATCTACAACGTCAACAATGGCGAGCGCTTCTCCACCTACGCGATCCGTGGCGAGGAAGGCAGCGGCGTGATCTCGGTCAACGGCGCCGCCGCGCACAAGGCGCAGGTGGGCGATCTGGTCATCATCTGCGCCTACGGCCACTGCGACGAGGCCGAAGCGGCGAAGTTCAAGCCGACCTGCCTGTATGTTGACCGCGACAACCGGATGACGCATACGAATCATTCGATGCCGAAGCAAGCTGCCTGACATGTTGGCCGCACTTGAGGCACAGGCACGCCGACTGGCCGGCACCACCATCGCCGAACTGATCGCCGCCGATCCCGCGCGTGCGCGGGATTTCGCGCTGCGCACAGGCCCGCTGTACGCCAACTTTTCGCGCCAGCGTTTTGATCGCGTGGCGCTGGATGCGCTGTTTGGCATCGCCGAACAGGCCGATCTTGCCGGCGCGATGCGCAAGCTGCTGGATGGTGCCACCGTCAACCCGACCGAAGGCCGCGCCGCGCTGCACAGTGCCCTGCGTGGTGACACCTCAAGTGCCGCCATCGCCCGCGACGCGCGCGCGCAGGCCGTGGCCGCGCAGGCGCGGATGCGCGAGTTGATCGAACAGCTTGAAGCAAGCGATGTCACCGACATCGTCAGCGTCGGCATCGGCGGCTCCGACCTGGGACCGCGCCTGATCGTCGATGCGCTGGCGCTGCCGGATGCGCGTTTCCGCGTCCACTTCATTTCCAATGTCGATGGCAATGCCGCACGCCGTACGCTGGCCGGCCTCGATCCAAAGCGCACCGCCGCCATCGTCATCTCGAAAACCTTTGGCACGCAGGAAACCCTGCTCAACGGCGGCATCGTCCGCAATTGGCTGGGCGATGACAGCCGCCTGTACGCGGTCAGCACCAATGCGCAGCGCGTGGCCGATTTCGGCATTCCGCCCGAGCGCACGTTGCCGATGTGGGATTGGGTGGGCGGGCGTTATTCGCTGTGGTCGGCGGTGGGCTTCCCGATCGCGCTGGCGCTGGGCATGGATTGCTTCCTGCAACTGCTCGATGGCGCGGCTGCGATGGACGCACACGCTGGCAGTGCGCCGCTGCGTGAAAACATCGCGGTCTGGCATGCACTGACTGCCGTGTGGAACCGCAACGCGCTGCATGCGGCCACGCAGGCGGTGTTGCCCTACGACGACCGCCTCAAGTTGCTGCCCAACTACCTGCAACAACTGGTGATGGAAAGCCTCGGCAAGTCGGTCAAGCTGGACGGCAGTGCGGTCGGCATCGACACCGTGCCGGTCTGGTGGGGCGGTGCCGGTACCGATACCCAGCACAGCTTCTTCCAGGCCTTGCACCAGGGCACGCAAGTCGTGCCGGCGGACTTCATCGGCGTGTTGCAGGCCGATCATCCGCATGCGCAAAACCACGCCGCGCTGCTCGCCAATCTGCTGGCGCAGACCGAAGCGCTGGCGAACGGGCAGGGCAGCGACGACCCGCACCGCCGCTATCCCGGCAATCGTCCCAGCACCTTGCTGCTGCTCGATGCGCTCACCCCGCAGTCGCTGGGCATGCTGGTGGCGCTGTACGAACACAGTGTTTATTTGCAGTCGGTGCTGTGGGGCATCAATGCCTTCGACCAGTTCGGCGTGGAGTTGGGCAAGCAGGTCGCGAACTCGCTGCTGCCCGCGCTTTCGGGCGAAGGTGAAGCCGCCGATGCGGTGACGCGCGAGTTGCTGCGCGAGTTCAACGCGCGTCGCTGACGCTTTTCCCTCTCCCTTTGGGAGAGGGTGCCGAAGGCGGGTGAGGGGATGCTTTCGCGTATTGCCGCTCGCCCCTCATCCGCCTTCGGCACCTTCTCCCCGTTGTTACGGGGAGAAGGAAGA
>NZ_JASGED010000034.1:0-23765 GCF_047606765.1 Thermomonas sp.
CACCTCGCGCCGCGTCTGCTTGCGCTTGCCAATGGATTCCGCATCGCCGAAGGTGAGTTGCATCATGATCGCCTCACTGGAGCCGGATCAATTGTGGCAGGATTGATAGGAGTTGTTCAGACCTTCCCTAGCGCATCCCGTAGCGCAGCCAGACTTCGGCCTCGGCTTCATTGCTGAACATGCGGATGTCGTAGCCACGCTCGCGTGCCAGCAGTTCGGCATATTCGATGCGTGACATTTGATCCAGACGTCCTTCCACATAGGCCAGCCGCACCTGCTCCAGCCCGTGCCCGGAGATGGCGTCGAAGAAGCGCTGCAACTCCTCCGGGCCCATCGCCTCGCCCTGCATCGCGTCCAGCGCCAGCAGTTGCTGCGCGCCGCGGGCACGTACTTCCTCCGCGATCCGCAGCCAGTATTCAACGCTGACCCTGTGCCCCGTGTCCTCACCGCCGATGATCCGCACGCGCAGCCTTGGCGCTTCGTATTCGAACTCCAGCCGGTAACCCGCACCCTCGACAACCTTCACCGTCATTCCGCCAGCGCCTTTTCGATGTCGCGCACCAGCGATTCGGGCTTGTCGGTCGGCGCATAGCGCTTGCGCACGCGACCATCGCGCCCGATCAGGAACTTGCTGAAGTTCCACTTGATCGCATCGATGCCAAGCAGGCCACCCTTCTGCGATTTCAGCCATTGCCACAGCGGATGCGCGTTCGCGCCGTTCACCTCGACCTTGGCGAACATCGGAAAGCTGACGTCATAGGTCAGCGAACAGAAATTGCGGATCTCGTCGGCATCGCCCGGCTCCTGATGACCGAACTGGTCGCAAGGAAAGCCCAGTACCACCAATCCCTTGTCGCCGTAATCGCGCCAGAGCTGCTCCAGCCCCGCGTACTGCGGGGTGAAGCCGCACTTGCTGGCGACGTTGACGATCAAAAGCACCTTGCCGCGCCATTGCGACAGCGGCTGGGGACTGCCGTCAAGGGCAACGGCATCGAAATCGAAAGCGGTCTTTGACATGGGGCGCGTCGCGGGGGAATCGAAGCGGCGCGTATTGTCGCCCCTTTTGCGGCCCCATGCGACCGCCGCGCGCCCCTGCCATTGGGCACGCGACAAGCCGGCGCGGCTGGGCTAGTCTTCGCGGCTGACTCGCAACACACCATGACCATGCCCAAATCCGCCTCCCGCCTTGCCCTTGCCATCACCGCCGCCCTCGCCATTGGCGCACTGGCCGGCTGTGACAAGCCCACGACCGCCGCCCCCACGGAACCCAGCACGATGACCGACAGCGCCTACAGCGGCGTGTTTGCCCAACCCAGCACCCTGGATCTGAACTACCCGCAGTTCGACAAGATCAAGGACAGCGACTTCGGCCCGGCCTTCGATGCGGGCATGGCCCAGCAGTTGCAGGAGATGCAGGCAATCGCCGACAACCCGGAAGCGCCGACCTTCGAGAACACCATCGTGGCGATGGAGAAGAGCGGCCAGGTGCTGGGCCGCGCCAGGGACGTGTTCTACAACCTGGTGGGCACCGACAAGAACGACGCGCGCGAAAAGATCGAAGAGGACTACGCGCCGAAGTTCTCCGCGCATGGCGATGCCATCGCGCTGAATCCCAAGCTGTTCGCCCGCATCAAGACGCTGTACGACGCGCGCGACACGCTGGGGCTGGACGCCGTTGACCTGCGCCTGCTGGAACGCCGCTACCAGGACTTCGTGCGCGCGGGCGCAGCACTGGACGATGCGCAGAAGGCGCGCATCCGCCAGATCAATACCGAGCTTTCCACGCTGGGCACCAAGTTCGACCAGAACGTGCTGGCCGAAGTGAACGACTCCGCAGTGATTGTGGACGATGCCGCGCAGCTCAAGGGTTTCACCGACGAGCAGATCGCCTCTGCTGCCGAAGCTGCCAAGGCGCGCGGGCAGGACGGCAAGTACGCCATCGCCCTGCTCAACACCACCGGCCAGCCTGCCCTGTCGCAACTGGAAGACCGCGCACTGCGCCAGCGCCTGCATGAAGCCTCGGTGGCGCGCGGCAGCCGTGGCAACAAGTTCGACAACACCGGCATCATCGCGCAGGTGCTGAAGCTGCGCGCCGAACGCGCCAAGCTGCTGGGCTACGACACCTACGCCAACTACGTGCTGGCCGACGAGACCGCCTCCAATCAGGGCAAGGTCAACGCCATGCTGCGCGAGCTTGCACCGAAGGCCGTTGCCAACGCCCGCCGTGAAGGTGCCGAGTTGCAGGCGATGATCGACAGCACCCAGAAGGCCGCTGGCCAGCCCGGCTTCCAGCTTGCGCCGTGGGACTGGTCGTTCTACAGCGAGAAGGTGCGCGCGGCGAAGTACAGCTTCGACGAATCGCAGCTCAAGCCCTACTTCGAGATGAAGCGCGTGCTGGAGGATGGCGTGTTCTTCGCCGCCACCAAGCTGTACGGCATCACCTTCAAGGAACGTACCGACCTGCCGAAGTACCACCCCGATACCTGGACGTACAACGTCTATGACAAGGACGGCAGCCTGCTGTCGATCTTCATCTGGGATCCCTACGCACGCCCGTCCAAGCGCGGCGGCGCGTGGATGAACACCTACGTGGCGCAGTCCGCGTTGCTCGGCACCAAGCCGGTGGTCGCCAACCATCTCAACATTCCCAAGCCCGCGCCCGGCAAGCCCACGCTGATGACATGGGATGAGGTCACCACCGCCTTCCACGAATTCGGCCACGCCCTGCACGGCTTCTTCCAGGATGTGCGCTATCCGTATTTCTCGATGAACGTGCCGCGTGACTTCGTCGAATACCCCTCGCAGGTCAACGAGATGTGGGCCGACTGGCCGGAAGTGCTGGCCAACTACGCCAAGCACCATGAAACCGGTGCGGCCATGCCGCAGGAACTGCTGGACAAGGTGATCGCCGCGTCCAAGTTCAACCAGGGCTTCGCCACCACCGAGTATCTGTCTGCGGCGATGCTCGACCAGCGCCTGCATCAGGCCCCGGACGACAAGATCCCGACCGCGGACAAGGTGATGGCGTTTGAAGCCGACGCGCTGAAGGCCGACGGCTTCGACTACGCCCCGGTGCCGCCGCGCTACAAGACGCCCTACTTCAGCCACATCATGGGCGGCTACGCGGCGGGCTATTACGCCTACATCTGGTCGGAAGTGCTGGGCGCGAACACCACCGTCTGGATCCGCAACAACGGTGGCCTGACGCTTGCGAACGGCGACCGCCTGCGCAAGTTCGTGCTGGCACCCGGCGGCGAAATCGAAGCCGGCAAGTTGTTCCCGAACTTCGCAGGCTACGAGGCGAAGATCGAACCGCTGCTGGAACAGCGTGGCCTGACCAGCAAGTAAGCCGTTGCGATAACGCTGCAAAAACGCCGCCCTCGGGCGGCGTTTTTGTTTTTGGCGTCAGCAAAAATGAACCGGTGCTATTTTCGCCGCATCAGGATCATGTCCTGATGCCGACCAAGCCCGCCTTCCGAATGGGAGACCAGTTCAAAGAACTTGCCCCAGTGCCGTTCCACGTATTGCTTCGAATGAAACGTCGTCTGATAAAAATCAGGCAAGCCATCGAGCTTCAATGCACCACTTCTGTCCACTCTGAAATGGATGCCATTTCGCTCGATTTCTGCAACTTCTTCCTTCGTGCACGAATCCATCGCGAATCGCCCATGCGTCGTCGCAAGGACAAATCCACCCGGTTTCACGATTCGCCGCAGCTCTTGCAGCCACTTGTCCTGCATCTCAGCGTCCAGATGCGTGAACAATGAGATGCAATACACGAAATCAAAGCCCGCATCCGGAAAATCCGTAGGCGGTTCAGCATCATTCAGATGGAATGAGGCGACCTCTTGCAGATTCTCACTTGCCCAACCGATAGCTTCCGCATCGATATCACTACAGTGAAGCATGCAGGACGGAAACCGCTGCTTGAGCCAGAAGGCAACGCGGCCAGGCCCTGATCCAAGATCAAGCACCTTTTTTCCATCCAGCGTTAGACCATTCCGTTCCAGTGCAACCGCAATATCATTTGCGATGGCCTGACCGACCTGCTGATAGCTGGTCAAATCAAACGCACGATGCACCCGGTACCGCAATGCAGGCGGTGGAAATTTTGAGCCGCGAACATAGGCAGCGTTCGCACGCACCAGTTGCTTTTGATGTTGCCAATATCTGAAAAATCCAACTGCCTTGTACAAGAATGGAATCTTTCTGGCTATCTTCCTGACTTCCATCAACCGATCCAATACAAATTGTTCTGCACGGCAAGAGCGGCATAGTATCTTCCGCCAGCACGCAAGCAAACCGATGACGACTGCAGCAACTTCTGCGCGTTTGCAGTGTCAACGATGCAAGCCCAGCGGATCGGCGATTGGCCTTGATCCGGGTGATTGCCGGCCCTGCGCGCCGGGCTCGCGCAGCAGCGCGACTTTCGCCGCGTGTTCGTCTTGCTGCGGCAGGCCCGGCAATGCGCGGAACTCGCCCGCCACCAGCGAGGCGATGGGGATGCCGTCACGCAGCAGCAGGCGCGCACCGGGCTGGCGCGGGATCTTCTCGCCCGCAAGCAGGGTGCCGGCAAGATTGAGCGGATCGCTGGCGGAGACCGCGATCATCGCGCCGTCAAACGGACGCTTGCGGATCGCGCGCAGCGCCGCCACCGCTTCCGGCAGTGCAAACTGCTGGCCGACCACGCCGGCGATGAAGCGCCCGCCACGGATTTCGCCGCGCGCTTCCAGCCGCTGGTATTCGCGCAGCAACTCGCGCCACGGCGGCAGCCATTGCGCTTCGCGTTCCAGCAAGCGCCAGCTGACCACGCCGTAGCGGCGCAGCAGGACGCGGGCGACGTGTTCGAAGTCGTCTTGCTCCCTCCCCTTCTGTGAAGGGGAGGGCTGGGGTGGGGGTGGTTCCTCCAAGCGCACAACCCCCTCCCGACCTCCCCCTTCAGAGAAGGGGGAGGAGAGGAATGCGCAGCGCGTCAACGACCACCTTCCCGCATCCGCGATCCCTGTCAGTGAAGCCCGCCTCCCGTTGCGCGCATAGCTGGCGGGTTTCTTCGCTGCCGGCAACAGCAGCGCACGCAGGCCGGAGAAGCTGTCGCAACTCACCCGTCCACGTGCAACCAGTTCGGCCAGCGCATCTTCCAGCTCGGTTTCAAGCAAACGCGAGGCATCGACCATTTCATCGAAGAACAACGCGCCGCGTTCGCGCAGGCAGTCCTCGACCTTCTGCGCGCGTGAGGACAGCGGCGCTTCCTCGCCCGTTTGCTGGCGCGCAGCCAAGCGCGTCCACACACCCAACTCGCGACGCGGCAGCAGCACGATGGGCGCGGCGCGTACCAGGGTCGCCCCGCCCTCGCTTCCCATGCGCAGCCGCGTCCATGCAATGCGGCCCGCGCCGCAGAGATCGTCCAGCCAGCCAATGGAATAGTCCTTCACGCGGGCGGGCAGCAGTTCGCTTTCCCACACGCCGGCGGCAGCCTCGAAGCCTTCCAACTGCGCAAGCACGCCGGCCAGCGCCTCCGGCCCCTGCACGCGGGTAGCAGGCGACAGACGCTGCCAGTCGCACAGGAAGCGCACGTAGTCACGCACGGCGACGGGTTCGATCTCGCGCCGCAGCCGCGCCACGGTATTGCGATGGATGCGCGCCAGCAGCAGGCGTTCGCACCATTCATCCTGCGCCGCGTCGGGGCGAAAGCGGCCACGCATGACATAGCCTTCCTGTTCCAGCGCCAGCAATGCGAAGTCGATCCCATCGCGTGACGCGGCCAATGCTGCAGCCAGTGTCTCCGCCGTGGTAACGCCCGATGCCGAAAGCCGGCTGCGCACCAGTTCGCGCAGCGCGTCCTCGCGCGTCCAGTCGATGGCATGGCTGGCCGGGACTTCAACATTTGGTTCGATGGCCGCGTCGGCATGCAGTGCGCGCAGTTGCGGCAATCGTTCGGTGGCGACCCATAAACCCTCTCCCTTCGGAAGAGGGTGGTCCGAAGGACAGGGTGAGGTTTCGGCACGTTCGGCAATTTCGGCACCCCGTACCCTCTCCCCAACCCCTCTCCCGGAGGGAGAGGGGTTCAACAGCGTGGCACGGCCATCCTTCGCCAATGCCTGCAGCAGCGGCATCCAGTTTGATGCCTCCGCCTCGCTCATCGTGATCGCGCCCAGCGCCATCAATGCGTCGTGCATCTCGTCCGGTGTGCCGGCCAGCGGCCAGGCGTCCTCGGCCACCGCGTCGATTGCGCCTGCATCCAGACGGCCAAGATCATCGGCCTGCGCCGGGTTTCCAAGCCCGCGCGACACCACCGCACGAGTACGGCGTTCTTCCAGCGGCGCATCGTCGAGGAAGGCGTAAGGCCGTGCGCTCAACACTTCGGCGGTGAATGGCGATGGCCCGGTCAGGTCACGCGCTGTGACCTGCACATCGCCTGACTCCAGCCCGCGCAGCAGCGCCAGCCAGCCATCGACATCCATCGCTTCATGCAGGCAGTCCTGCAAGGTCTGCGCGACCAGCGGATGGTCGGGCACTTCGCGCTCGCCGATGATGTTTTCAAGGCAGGCGACCTGGTCCGGGAACACCGTCGCCATCAGGTCTTCCGACTTCATCCGCTGCAACTGCGGCGGCACTTTCTTGCCGCCGGTGAAACGCGGCAGCGCCAGTGCGGTGGTCGCGTTCCAGCGGAAGCGCGCGGGGAACAGTGGCGCGTCCAGCAATGCCTGCACCAGCACGTCCTTCGCGCTGGCCGAATGCAGGTAGCCGATCACTTCGATCAACGGGAAGCTGTGACTGGTCGAAAGCGACAGCACGATGGCGTCCTCGGTCGCCGCCGCCTGCAGTTCGAAATTGAACTTGCGGCAGAAACGCTTGCGCAGCGCCAGCCCCCACGCCTTGTTGATGCGGCTGCCGTATGGCGAATGGATGACAAGTTGGGTGCCGCCGGATTCGTCGAAGAAGCGTTCCAGCGCGATGTGTTGTTGCGTGGGCAGCATGCCAAAGCCGGCAAGCTGTGCGGCCACATACGTGCCGATCTGCGATGCGGCGGAATCGCCCAGTGCGAGTTCGTCGCGCAGCCAGCGCAGCGCACTCCCCTCTCCCTCCGGGAGAGGGGCCGGGGGTGAGGGTTCGGGTGCTATCGAAGCAACATCGGTCTCCGTACCCTCTCCCCAACCCCTCTCCCGGAGGGAGAGGGGCTTTCCCATCAGCCGTGCCTGCAACTCCTCGCGCAGGCGCGACACGCTGGCCGACAGTTCGATGGTGCGCCCCGGCGCTTCGCCCAGCCAGAACGGGATGCTGGGCGGCTGGCCCTGCGCGTCCTCCACCCGCACCCGCCCGCTTTCCACCCGCAGGATGCGGTAGCTGGCATTGCCAAGCTGGAACACGTCGCCCGCCATGCTTTCGATGGCGAAGTCCTCGTTGACCGTGCCGATCTGGATTGCCTGCGGTTCCAGCACCACGGCGTAGTCGCCAACATCGGGGATGGTGCCGCCCGATTGCGTGGCGGTCAGGCGCGCGCCCTTGCGCCCACGCAGCTTGCGGTGTACGGCATCGCGATGCAGATAGCTGGCACGCTGGCCGTAGCGGGTGGAGAAGCCGTCGACCAGCATTTTCAGCAGCGCGTCGAAGTCCTCGCGCGGCAGCGCCGCATACGGCCATGCGCGCTGCACCAGCGCGAACAGTGCGTCCTCGTCCCATTCGCGCGCGGCCACCTCGGCCACGATCTGCTGCGCCAGCACGTCGCGCGGCGCGGGCGGCATGATGAGTGCGTCCAGCTCGCCACGACGCACGCTGTCCAGCAGCGCGGCGCATTCCATCAATTCATCGCGCGACGTCGGGAACAGCCGCCCCTTCGGCACGCCGCCAACGTGATGGCCGGCGCGCCCCACCCGTTGCAGGAAGGCCGCGATGCTGCGCGGCGAACCCAGCTGGCAGACCAGATCAACATCGCCAATGTCGATGCCAAGTTCCAGCGAAGCGGTTGCCACCAGCACCTTCAACTCGCCGCGCTTGAGCCGCTGTTCGGCGTCCAGCCGCAGTTCCTTCGCCAGCGAGCCGTGGTGCGCGGCGACGTGCTGCTTGCCCAGCAATTCGCCAAGATGCCGCGCAGTGCGTTCGGCCATGCGCCGGGTATTGACGAAGACCAGCGTGGTTGCGTGCTGTTCGACCAGTTGCGCGATGCGCGCATACACCAGCTCCCACTGCGCATTCGACATCACCGCTTCCAGCGGCACCGGCGGCAGCTCCAGCGCGAGGTCGCGCGTGCGGGCGTGGCCGATGTCGACGATGGCGCAGTCGCGCTCGCCCGCGCCGGCGAGGAACTTCGCCACCTCTTCGATCGGCTTCTGCGTGGCCGACAGGCCGATGCGCGTCGCGCGTTTGCCGGTCAGTGCGTCCAGCCGCTCCAGCGACAGCGCCAAATGGCTGCCACGCTTGTTCTGCACCAGTGCGTGGATTTCATCGACCACCACCGTACGCACGCCGGCCAGCATCGCCCGCCCGGATTCGGAGCCCAGCAGCACGTACAGCGTTTCCGGCGTGGTGGCGAGGATGTGCGGTGGCCGCTTGCGATGGATCGCGCGCTCGGCCTGCGGGGTGTCGCCGGTGCGCACGGCGGTGCGGATATCCACGTCCGGCAGGCCCAGCGCGGCCAGTTCGGCACGGATGCCGTCCAGCGGCGCATCCAGGTTGATGTGGATGTCGTTGGACAGCGCTTTCAGCGGCGACACATACACCACAAGCGTCCGATCCGGCAATCCGTGCGACAGCCCTTCGCGCACCAGCGCATCGATGGCGGTAAGGAAGGCGGTCAGCGTCTTGCCGGAGCCGGTGGGCGCGGCGACCAAGGTGTCGCGGCCACTGGCAATCGCCGGCCATGCCGCGATCTGCGCCTCGGTCGGCGCGGGAAACGCACGCGCAAACCAGCCGGCAACGGCGGGGTGGAACGATTCAAGCGCAGGGTGCGCGGCCATGCCGGCATTATCCGCCCCGCCTCGACAGCCGGCCTGAACGGAATGGACGAAGTCGAAACGGATCTGCGCGTTCACCCGCGCAGCTTGCGCGGGCGGCGTCTCAACCGGTGAGATTCAGCCCGCGCGGAACAGCGCCTTGTACTCCGGCGCGACCAGCGGCAACAGCAGCTGCGCCGGCACATCGACCGTGCGCGTGCCTTCCGCATACGGCGCAACCTGGTACGGCGGAAACACGAAGCGCAGCACGCGGATGCTGCCGTCGGCATTCATCACCGGCTCGAAGCGGGCGAAATTGGCTGCTTCCGGCGCAGTGCCGGCATCGATCATGCGGCTGCCATTGCGCAGCGCCTGCGAACGGGCATCGGCTTCCAGCCCTTCATCGTCCAGTTGCTGCGAAAGCTCGGTCATCAACTGTTCGCGGACAACATCCGACACCGTCTTCCAGCCGGCGGCATCGGCAATCAACTGGTCTGCCGTCAGCAGCTTCTGCTGCTGCGGCAGCCACACGAAGCGCTCGACCAGCGGATTGCCATGCGCGCCGCCGGTGTAGCTGCTGCCGTCTGCGGCCACCGACACGATGCGCGGGGTCTCCGCCAGACTGCGGAACTGCAGGCTGAGGTCGTAGGGTGCGGCCGGCTTCTGGCCGTTCAGTGCCGCGACCGACTGCATCAACTCGCCACGCGCACGCTCTGCATAGTCATGCAAGGCGCGGGCCAGTTGCGGATATTTGGATGCCACGTCCGGATAGCTGATGCCCACGATGTAGTCGGGCCTGGTTTCGATCACGTCCTTCAGCTCGACCGGCGCGAGCGGCGCATCCGCCTGCGCGGCAGGCGTGGCGGCTTCATCGACAGGCGCAGGCAGGGCGTCATCGCGCTTGCAACCGGCCACAACGGCCAGCGACAGGGCGAGCAACAGGAAGCAACGGAACATGGGGAATGGGCGGGACATGCTTGCGTGCAATCGAAAACCGGGGGAATAAGGCGTGACCAGAAGCGCCACGGTGCAAAGCGTGACATTCCTGCGCACAAAGAAAAAGCCCGGCCAGTGGCCGGGCTTTTCTGCACGATGTGCGAGTGGCTTACGAAGCCTGCACTTCATCGGCCTGCAGGCCCTTCTGGCCCTGCACAACCTTGAAGGTGACCTTCTGGCCTTCCTGCAGCGACTTGAAGCCGGTGCCCTGGATCGAGCGGAAGTGGACGAAAACGTCCGGGCCGCTTTCCGGGGTGATGAAGCCAAAGCCCTTGGCGTCGTTGAACCACTTGACAGTACCGGTCTGACGATCCGACATGTTTGTTACTCCTGATAACAGTTTGGAAATGGACACACGACCCGGTGAAGGGCCGCGACTGTCGAGCAAGGGGTAACGCACACGATGTAGCGGATCTCGATGGATCTACCGCATCGGGTCACGATGTACCGTGATCCCGCTTGAAACAGTGGGCGCACCATACCCTGTTTTCGGGTGCAAATGTGAACAGGCGGCAAGTTTTTTTCAGCCGGGCCTCAACGCCTTTCGGGGTGTGGCCCCGAGCGCGCCATGGACGGCGCGCGCCCGCGACATCAGTCCTGGATGACTGGATCGAGCGGCGGGGCCATTCCCCGGAAGGCGGTGAGGTGCCTGAAACCTGCCCGCCGCCTACCAATCCGCGTGGTCGGGCAGCAGCCCGCGCAGCTCCGCATCGGTCAGGTTGCGCCACTGGCCGGGCTTCAGATGGCCCAGCTTGATGTTGCCGATCCGCGCCCGGTGCAACTGCTTCACCCGGTAGCCGAAATGCGCCGCCATCAGCCGGATCTGCCGGTTCAGGCCCTGCACCAGCACGATCCGGAAGCCGAACCGCCCCAGCTTGCCGGTCTTGCACGGCAGCGTGGCCTGCCCATGCACGGGCACCCCGCCGCGCGCCATTGCGCGCAGGAACTCGTCGGTGACCACATGGTTCACCGCCACCAGATATTCCTTCTCCAGCTTGTTCTCCGCACGCAGGATGCGGTTGACGATGTCGCCATTGCTGGTCAGCAGGATCAGGCCTTCGGAATCCTTGTCCAGCCGGCCAATCGGGAAAATCCGCTGCTGGTGGTCGATGAAATCGACGATGTTGCCCTTCACCCCCGATTCGGTGGTGCAGGTGATGCCTTCCGGTTTGTTCAGCGCGATATAGACGTGCCGGCGCTGGCCCTTGGCTGCCGTACGCGCGGCCAGCGTGTTGCCGTCGATGCGGACTTCATCGCCCTCGCCCAGCTCCGCGCCGATGCGGGCGCGGATACCGTTCACGGTCACCCGCCCTTCCGAAATCAGGCGGTCGGCCTCGCGGCGGGAGCAGAAGCCGGTGTCGGCGATGTGGCGATTCAGGCGCATGGGGCGGGCATTCTACGCGCCCAGCGTCATTTCGCCTTCGCGGGTGCGGAACGCATGACAGGATTTTTGCGCCACTCGGCAAGCCGCTGCAGGAACCACGCCTGCGGCGGATCCTTGGGATCGGCGCGTTTCTCGAAATCCACGATCAGCTGCTCAGGTATGACGCCATTGATCGCACCCTCACTCTGCACCCGATACATCCGGGCGCGTCCATCATCCGGGTACTCGCGGATCAGTCGATCCAGATAGGGCTTGGCCTTGATGCTGCCCTCTTTCGGCGTCAGCCCGGCGTCATACATCCACATCGTGACCAGTTCCCGCAGCGAAGCCTGGCGCTGCTCCGAATCCTCGACCGCCTTCAGGTAATGCGGCTCGGCCTGCTCCGGACGCTTGCTGTTGTAGTAGGCGCCGCCGGCGAGGTAATGCAGCCACGTGCTGTCCGGATCCTTCCTGAGCGCGATCTCGACATTGCGCACCGCGATATCGGGCGCCTCCCTCACCATCGCCCAGGAAATGATGCGATGCGTCCATTCCTCGCGCTCGCCGAATCGAGCCGCCTGCATCGCGTAGGCCAGGCCCTTCCATGGGTCGTGAACGCCCTTGGCATCCTTGTCAGCGATCCTGGCGACCTTCGCCGCATCTTCCAGATAGTCCTCGTTGGAACCGATCCGCGCGGCGATATCGAGGATTTCCACCGCCTCGATGGTGAACTCATCTTCCGCGTACAGGCGATTGCCACGGTCACCATAGGGCGCGGCCATTTGCCGCGCCAGTATCGGGCGTGCCGGCAGCAGGGGCCGCAATGATTCCGCGTAAGCCAGCATCGCCTCGTAGGAACCACCCCAGCGCGGCTGCAGCGATGTCATGCGGGTATCCACCAGATCCTGGCAGCCCGGATCGATGGCATTGGCGGCCTTGAACGCTTCCTGCTCAAGTTCGGCACGCGAATCCCTGTATGCCAGAACCAGCATGCTGTTCCAGGCTTCAATGAAACGCGGATCAATGGCAACTGCCTTGCGGTAGAGCGGCAAGGCCAGCTCGTATTGCGCCGTCATCTCGCGCAGGTTCTCGCGCGGGGTTTCGGACGCCCATTTGCCTCCGCGTGCGCGCCCTGCCTTGCCGGAGTGGTAATTCCCACGCGCGGTCAATGCGTAGGGGCTGTCCGGCTTCGCCTGCAGCCAGGCTGTCGTGATCGCGTCCGCATCTTCCGAGCGGAACTGCCGGAAGAAGTAGTGGATTTCCTCACCCACGTCTTCATGGCGCGCATGCACGCCATCGATACGCCGGACGTAAGCTTCCAGCTCGTCGGCCTTGCCAGCCTCCAGCAATTTGGCGGCGTCCGCCATCGGCATCGCCCGCACCGAATGATCCATGCAGTGCGCACGCACATGCCCTGCCGGCCACTGGTTACCCGGCAAGTCCGGATATGCAAGGCAACGCTGCAGTGGGTCGGCGATGCGCTCGGCAGCGACCGCCTTGATCAGGTAATCACGCCAAGGTGCGGGCGCGTCCTTGAACAGTTCGGCTTCCGGCTTGGCTGAAACCTTCGGCGGCTCGTCGGCACCCGCCCATGCGGACGCACACATGCACGCCAGCGCCATTCCCGCCCACCATGTTCGCCGCATCCGCCCACCCTCAGACTCTGGATGCGCGCATCATGCCATCGATGCGGAAGGTGCAGCCCCTTCAGGCGCGCAGGCCGTCGAACTCCGGATGCCGGCGCAGCCAGGCATCGGCATAGGAACACTGCGGGTCGATGCGCAGGCCTTCGTTGCGGGCGTGCAGGGCAACGGCGCGCATCAGTTCACCGGCAATGCCGCGCCCGCCGATTTCCGGCGGAACGATGGTGTGGGTGATGGCGATGGCGCTGTCGCCGGACACGTAGTCGATGCGGGCGGTATGACCATCCACGATGGTGACGAAGCGGTGGTGGGCGGCGTCATGGCGGATTTCGCTCATCGCAGTCTCCTTGGAATGCAGTTGCGTCAGTTCAGCAGGGTTGCCTTGAAGTGGCTGAAAATGGCCGGCTCCAGCAGCAAGGTGAACAGCACGCCATAGGCCGCGCCCCACAGGTGCGCGCTGTGGTTGACGTTGTCGCGGCCACGGCGATCCATCCAGATGCTGTAGCCGACGTACAGCACCGCAAACAGGATGGCCGGGATCGGCACCGGGATCGGGAAGATGATGAGCTTCGACCACGGATCGAACAGGATGAAGGCGAACAGCACCGCCGACACCCCGCCGGATGCCCCCAGGCTGCTGTAGTTGGCGTCACGCCGATGCGCGAGATAGGTGGGCAGGATCGAGACCACGATCGCGGACAGATAGAACAGCAGGTAGCCCACCGGCGTGATCCACACGGAGAACACGCGCTCCACCGATCGGCCGAACGACCACAGCGTGATCATGTTGAACAGCAGGTGCATCCAGTCGGCATGCACGAAACCGTAGGTCAACAGGCGGTCGTACTGCTTGTGGCGTTCGATGGCGGGCGGCCACAGGATCAGCCGCCCGATCAGCGGCTTGTCGTTGAACGCGAGCCACGACACCAGCACGGTGACGGCGATGATGAGGATGGTGACGGAAAGTTGCATCGGTCAGATGGCCCGGTAGTTGTCCTGCATCGGATAGATGCGGGCGTAGGCGGCAAATCCAAGCGCCGCCACGAAGGCGAAGCCGGCGAAGAAGAACATGAAGAAGGCGTTCTGGCCGATCCCCGCCGAAGCCAGCGCATCCACCACGGACGGATGCTGCTGGGCCACATTGGCCAGCAGCACCCACAGGTTGCCGAAGGTCACGGCCAGATACCAGAACGCCATGATGACGCCTTTCATCGACGCGCTGGCCTGGCTGTAGGCAAACTCCAGCGCGGTTGCCGACAACAGCACCTCGCCCAGGGTCAGCACGATGTAGGGCGCGACCTGCCACGACAGCGAGGTCTGCGCGCCGCCATCCAGATTGAGCTGGATCAAGCCAGCCATGATCGAGGCCACGCCGGCCAGCGCAATGCCCGTGCCCATCCGGCGCAGCGGCGTGGGTTCGATGCCGATCCTGCGCAGCAGCGGATACAGCACGATGTTGTTGAACGGGATCAGCAGCAGCACCAGCAGCGGGTTCAGCGCCTGCATCTGCCCTGCTTCCTTGACCAGCCAGCCCGGCCACCACCACACGCCTTCGGGCATCGCCATCGTCCGGCCCTGCAATACCCACGTACTGGCCTTCTGGTCGAACACCGCCCAGAACGGCGTGGTCAGCGCGAACACGATCAGGATGCGCAACACCGCGCGCACGCTGTCCACCGCCGCATCGGCATGCTGGCCGCGTGCGCGTTCAAGCTGCATCGACACGCCAACGCCGCCCAGCAGAATCAGCAGGCCCAGCGCGATGCACGCGCTGATGACGAAGTCGAACTTCGCCGGCCAGAACGCTGGGCCGGTGGCGAAGCACAGCATGACCAGCACGGCCAGCACCACGCCTGCCACCGCCACGATCAGCCCCGGCCTGCCCTGTCCCGGCGCATGCGACAGCAGCGCGGTGCGGGCGACGTTGCCGAACGCATCCGGGTCTTGCCCGCGCGTGGGTGGCACGCGCACGTAATGCCTGCGGCCCAGCCAGAACACCAGCGTGGCGATGAACATCAGGATGCCGGGAATGCCGAACGCCACCGCCGGCCCAAGATTGCGCAGGAACAGCGGCATCAGCAGCGAAGCGAAGAAGCTGCCGAAATTGATCGTCCAGTAGAAGGCATCGAAGACGACTTTCGCCTTGCCCTTGTTGCTCTGGTCGAACTGGTCCCCAACAAAACTGACCACCAGCGGCTTGATGCCGCCGCTGCCCAGCGCGATCAGGAACAGGCCGGTGTAGAAGCCGGTCTTGTCGGCCTCGAACATGGCCAGGCAGGCGTGGCCGGCGCAGTAGATCAGCGAGAACCAGAGGATGGTGTTGTATTTGCCGAACCAGCGGTCGGCCAGCCAGCCGCCCAGCAGCGGGAAGAAATACACGCCGATGACGAAGCTGTGGAACACATGCTTGGCCGCGCCTTCGCGGCCCGCTTCCGGCAGATAGGCCAGGATCACGCTGCTGACCAGGAACTGCACCAGGATGTTGCGCATCCCGTAGAAACTGAAGCGCTCGCAGGCCTCGTTGCCGATGATGTACGGGATTTGCCTTGGCATGCGCGAAGCGGCGGCAGTCTGGTTCATGCATGAATCGCCTGTCGGAATGCGGCAAGCCTAACCGATCACGGATCGCACCCGACTGCGGCAGGCGGTTACCATCGCCAGGCCCACGGGAGAACCACGCATGCGCCGACTGACCGTACTTGTTACCGCCATCGCCCTGTCCACCGCCATCGCATCGCCTGCGCTGTCTGCGCCACAGGATTTATCGACCCACGCGCAGCGCAGCGGCTTCCTGCAAACCGGGCGCTATGACGAGGTGATCGCGCTGTGCGATGCCTTCCAGCAGGCCTATCCCGCCAGCGTGCGCTGCTTCGACTTTGGCACCACGCCGCAGGGCCGCCCGATGAAGGCGCTGGCCGTGTCCACCACCGGCGCGCTGACGCCGCAGGCCGCGCGTGAACGCGGGCTGCCGGTAGTGCTGGCGCAAGGCGGCATCCATGCCGGCGAGATCGACGGCAAGGACGCCGGCTTTGCCCTGCTGCGCGACCTGCTGCAAGGCCACGCCGGCAAGGGGCTGCTGGACAGGCAAGTGCTGCTGTTCGTGCCGGTGTTCAACATCGATGGTCACGAGAACTTCCGCGCATGGAACCGCCCCAACCAGCGCGGCCCGGAGCAGATGGGCTTTCGCGTCACCGCCCAGCGCTACAACCTCAACCGCGATTACATGAAGGCCGACAGCCCGGAAATGCAGGCCATGCTGGCGTTGGTGAACCAGTGGGATCCGCTGGCGATGCTGGACCTGCACGTGACCGATGGCGCCAAGTTCCAGCACGACGTTTCGATCACCGGGGAGCCTGTCAATTCCGGCGACCCGGCACTGCGCCGCGCCGGGCGCGAACTGCGCGACGGCATCCTCGAAAAACTGAAGACGCAAGGCTCCAGACCGGTCGGTTTCTATCCCAGTTTCGTCGAAGAAGACGACCCCACATCCGGCTTCGTGGAAGGCGTCAGCACGCCGCGCTTCTCCACCGGCTATTTCACCCTGCGCAACCGGCTGGCAATCCTGGTCGAAACCCATTCCTGGCGCACCTATCCCGAGCGCGTGCGTGCCACCTACAACGCGGTGCTTGACGCAATGCAGCTCGTTGCAGCACACGGGCCGCGCTGGCAACAACTTGCGCGCGAGGCAGACGCACGCGCAGCGAAACTGGGCGGGCAGCCGGTAACGCTGGACTATCGCGTCACCGACGAGGCAAAGACCATCGACTTCCTCGGCTATGCCTACACCCGCACGCCATCGGAGATTTCCGGCGCGGACATGACCCGCTATGACGAAAGCACGCCGCAGACGTGGAAAGTGCCGCTGCGCGACGTGGTGGTTGACGGTAACGTGGCAACCGCGCCGAAGGGCGGCTATCTGGTGCCGCCGGAGCATGCCGCCGCCGTGGCCCGCCAGCTGGACATCCACGGCATCACCTATCGCAGGCTGGTTGCACCACAAACGCAGGCGCAGGTGCAGGTATTCATGGCCGACAGCGCGCAGTTCACGCCCGCATCGGTGGAAGGCCACCAGCGCGTGACCCTGAAAGGCGCATGGCAGGACGCAAGCGCCGACATCGCCGCAGGCAGCCTGTTCGTGCCCACCGCGCAGCCGAAGGCGCGGCTGCTGGTCCACATCCTCGACCCGATGGCCCCCGATTCCATGGCCGCATGGGGCGCGTTCAACAACGCCTTCGAACGCAAGGAATACATGGAGGCCTACGTGGCCGAGGAAGAAGCGCGCAAGATGCTGGCGAACGATCCGGCGCTGAAGGCGCAGTTCGAGAAGAAACTGAAGGAGGATGCGGATTTCGCCGCCAGCCCGCAGGCACGGCTGGACTTCTTCTATCGCCGGCACCCGGCATGGGATGCGGACACCAACCGCTATCCGGTGCTGCGCACCGATGTCGCGCCGCAATGACATGAAGCGACGCGGCGCACTGCACTGGATCGCGGCCACCGCGTCGATGGCGATGCTGGCGGGCACCGGCTGCGCAGGGATGCGCGCGACACCGAAACCCGCGCCGGTGTTCTCCCTCGTCACCTTCAACCTCTACCACGACAAGGCCAACTGGCCGGCGCGGCGCGCGCTCATCATCGACGGATTGCGCAGGCTGAACCCCAGCGCCATCGTCCTGCAGGAAGTGCTGCAGCACGGCAGCCTGCGCAACCAGGCCGAAGACCTGGCGGAGGCGCTGGGCTACCGCGCGTACTTCATCTCCATCGATCCACCCGGCAACGCACGACGCTACGGCAATGCCATCCTGACCCGGCACCCGGTGCTGGCGCGCGACTGGACGAAGTTGCGGCCGCTGGGCGATTCGCGCACCGCCGGCATGGTTCGCATCGAGGTCGATGGCCATCCGCTCAACATCTACGTCACCCATCCCAATTACCAGGACAACGCCGACGGCACGAGGATGCGCATGCAACAACTGGGCGACCTGGCGGACTTCATCTCGCGCACCGCCGGCGAGGCACCCTCGATCATCGCCGGCGACTTCAACACCGCATCGGGCACGCCGGAACTGGCGCGCATCGAGGCCGGCTTCGATGATGCGTACGATGTCCTGCACGGCCGCAACGACGCACCGCCCACGCTCAATCCGCACTACTTCCCGGACGACCGCCGCCGCATCGACCACGCCTACCTGCAGCGCGGCCGCATCATTGCGCTGGAGGCGCGCAACGTGCTTGACCATGCGGATGCGGCGGGCCACTGGCCCAGCGACCATTTCGGCGTGTACGTGCGCGTCGCCTTCGCGCCACTGCACTGAGGCTCAGCAATACTCGCACTTCCTGTTGCGACGCTTGCCTGCGCGGGGCGTCCGGCCCATTCTGCCCACACTTTCCCGCCCCGGACAGCACTCCTTTGATGCGACAACGCGAACTCATCCCCTGGCTGCTGGTCATCATTCTCGCCGCTGCCGTGTGGTGGCTGTGGCCAAAGCCGGCTGCGCAACCATCGGTATCGATGCCGGCACCGCAGGCATCGGGCGCACCGGCATCGACGCATGCTTCGGAACCACTGGCCGGTGTTGAAACGCCAGCAGTTGAAGCCGAAACGCCATCGCCCAATGCTACGTTGCCCGCCTTCCTGCCGAAGGAAGCGCATGCCACCATCGCCCTGATCCAGCGTGGTGGCCCGTATCCGCATCGCCAGGACGGCAGCACCTTCGGCAACCGCGAAGGCCACCTGCCACGCAAGCCGCGCGGCTGGTATCGCGAGTTCACCGTGGAAACGCCGGGCCTGCGCCATCGCGGCGCGCGGCGCATCATCACCGGCGGCGATCCGCCACGCGAGTGGTATTACACCGACGACCATTACGACAGCTTCCGTCGCTTCGACCTGCAAGGAGGCATGCAATGACCGATTCCGGCTTCGACCTGGGCCTTGACGATCCGCGCCAGTCCGGCGTGTTCTTCGTCACCGCCGATGACATCGCCACCCTCGACATGGCCGCGCGCGACGCCGGCCTGCTGACCCGGCGCATCGACCTGCGCGGCTGCAACAGCAAGGCCACGCTGCTGCTGCGCATCGGCAACGCGCTGGACTTCCCTGCCGGCAGCGGCCGCAACTGGGATGCCCTCAGCGACATGCTGCGCGACCAGTCCTGGCTGCCCGCTTCCGGTTATGCACTGCTGTTTGAAGATGCCGGGCAGTTGCGCGATGCCGACGAAACCGCCTTCGACACGCTGCTGGCCGTGCTGGAGGAAGCCTCGGAAGCGTGGGCAGACGCCGATGTGCCGTTCTGGGCGTTCCTTGCCCTGCCCGAGGACGATTTCGCGCAGGAGGAATGATGCCGATGGACGCGCCTGCCACGCCGCAAAACCTGCTGGGTGATCGCGCCACCCGCCTGTTCGTCGGGCTGGCGGCATTCTTCTGCGCCAACGCGGTGCTGGCGGAGTTCATCGGCGTGAAGATCTTCGCGCTGGAGGACACGCTGGGCATCGCGCCGCTGCACTGGAACCTGTTCGGCCAGAGTGGTTCGCTGAACTTCACTGCCGGCACGGTGATCTGGCCGATCGTGTTCATCATGACCGACACAATCAACGAATACTTCGGCAAGCGCGGCGTGCGATTTGTCAGTTGGCTGGGGGCAGGATTGGTGGCCTACGGCTTCGTGTTTGCCTACATCGCCATCCACCTTGCACCTGCGTCGTGGTGGGTGGGCGCGGCATCAGCGCAAGGCGTGCCGGACTATCAGGCGGCCTACGCGGCGATCTTCGGCCAGGGCATGTGGATCATCGTCGGCTCGCTGGTCGCCTTCCTGCTGGGCCAGTTGATCGACGTGCATGTCTATCACCGGATTCGCAAACGCACCGGCGAACGGCATGCGTGGTTGCGGGCGACCGGCTCCACGGCGGTATCGCAGCTGATCGACAGTTTCGTGGTGCTGTACATTGCCTTCGTGATTGGCCCGCAACAGTGGCCGACGTCGTTGTTCCTCGCCGTCGGCACGCTGAATTACATCTACAAGATGCTGGCGGCGATTGCGCTGATTCCGCTGCTGTACCTGATGCGTGCAGGCATTCGCCGTTATCTGGGCGAAGCGCGTGCGGCGCAGTTGCGGGAGCAAGCCGCGACAGGTTGAAGCCTGCCGCGTGCAGGTCATGTGCCGAGCAAGCTCGGCACCTACAAAGCATTACTCCGGTTTGTAGATGCGGAGCTTGCTCCGCATGCGACGCTTGCCGTGGGCGTGATGCGGGCTTGAGGCATTACACCCGCGAACCGCGACGCTCGCCGCCCGGACGGCCATTGTTGCGCTGGCCTTCGCGTGCGGGCTTCGGCCCGGTGTGCGCGTGGGCATGCGCCTCGGGGCGCTGCGGCTTGCCATGCGGGCGGCGGTTGCGCGCCGGGCGCGGGCCGCGCGGCTGTTGCTTGAACGGCTCGGCATCGGTGCGGATCGCGCGCGAAGGCTCGAAGCCCTGCACCGTCTCCATCGCGATCTCGCGGCCCAGCAGCTTCTGGATCTGACGCAGCAGGCCGGCTTCGTCCGGCGACACCAGCGAGATCGCCTCGCCAGTCGCGCCGTTGCGACCGGTGCGACCGATGCGATGCACGTAATCCTCGGCCACCATCGGCAGGTCGTGGTTGATGACCAGCGGCAGGTCGGGGATGTCAAGGCCGCGCGCGGCCACGTCGGTCGCCACCAGGATGCGGGTCTTGCCGCTCTTGAACTCGCCCAGCGCCTTCTGCCGCGCCGCCTGGCTCTTGTTGCCGTGGATCGCAAGCGCCGGCAGGCCGGCCTTTTCCAGTTGCTCGGCAAGGCGATTGCAACCGTGCTTGGTCTTGCCGAACACCAGCACCTGTTCGGTGTGGCGGCGGGCCAGGATGTCGATCAGCAAGTCGCGCTTCTTCGCGGAATCGACCGGATGCGCGTGATGGCTGATGGTTTCGATCACGGTGTTTTGCGCCGCCACCTGCACCTGCTGCGGCTCGCGCATGAACTCCAGCGCCAGCGCCTTGATGCGCGGCTCGAAGGTGGCCGAGAACAGCAGCGTCTGCCGCTGCTGCGGGACGTGCTTCATCACCCGCTTGATCGAAGGGAGGAAGCCCATGTCCAGCATGCGGTCGGCTTCGTCCAGCACCAGCATCTGCACGTCACCGAGCTTGCAGGTGCCGCGATCCAGGTGATCGATCAAACGGCCCGGGCAGGCCACCAGCACGTCCACGCCACGACGGAAGGCGTCGATCTGCGGCTGCATGCCCACGCCGCCGAACAGCGAGGTCACGTTGATGCGCAGGTACTTGGCGTAGCTGCGCAGGTTGTCGGTGATCTGCACCGCCAGTTCACGGGTGGGCGTCAGCACCAGCACGCGCGGACGGTGCAGGCCTTCGGGCTTCGGCATCGCGGCCAGCTTCTGCAGCAGCGGCAGGCCGAACGCGGCAGTCTTGCCGGTGCCGGTCTGGGCACCGCCCAGCACGTCATGGCCGGCCAGCACCAGCGGGATCGCCTGCGCCTGGATCGGGGTGGGGGTTTCGTAGCCGTAGTCGGCCAACGCGCGCAGCAATGCAGGCGCAAGGCCCAGGGTTTCGAACGTCATGTTGATAGCTCCATACATGGCAGCCGTCGCGCAACGCCGCGCGTGCCGCAAACGGCGGCACGGGCGCGAGGCACCTGACGACTGGCTTGCCCGAACCATCCAGTCCGCGTTGCGGGCAAAGTGTTGTGCGGCTGCCGGAGGTTCCGGGCCGTGTCTGCGCGACGAAAGACGTGCGGGAGAGGACGCCACGGGGAAGCCCCGGGGCCGGCCTGCCAGGATCGTGACCTGCGCGATGCAGGGGCAGCCGTGTTGCAAACGGGGCCAATTGTACGGCGAAAACCCACCGCTGGGCTACAATTCGCGGTATTCAGCGCGGGGACGCAAGGCTTGACCAGCATGCATTCAGTTACCGGCACGCCATCGCCAGCCGGTTTCGCAGGGGCGATGCCCGCCCGCAATCCGAATCACCCGCGCGCATGGATGCGGTTGCTGATGTTGCTGGCACTGCTGTCCGCCGTCTTCGTTTCGCTGTCCGCGCAGGCGCAGGAATGGCGCTACCGGGTGCGCCCGGGTGACACCGTCTGGGATCTGGCCACCACCCACATGCGCCAGGATGTGCCGTGGCAGAAACTGCAGGCACACAACAGGATTGCCGACCCTGCCGTCCTTACGCCCGGCAGTACCCTGCTGTTCCCGGTGGCATGGTTGCGCTGGCAGCCTGCGCAGGCGGTGGTGGTCGCGGTCAACGGTGCCGCCGTCGCCAGCCGCAGCGGGCGTTTCGACGATGCCATCGCGGTGACTCCCGGCCTGCGTCTGGGCATGGGCGCGGCCCTGCGCACGCCGGCGGACGCCAGCCTGTCACTGCGTTTTGCCGATGGCTCGCAGTTGCAATTGCAGGGCGACAGCGAACTGCATCTGGACCGCCTCACCGCCTATGGCAAGACCGGCATGGTCGATACCCGCCTGCGCCTGCCACGCGGGCGCGCCACCAACAGCGTGCGCCGCAACCGTGGCCCGGGGTCGCACTACATCATCGAAACCCCGGGCCTGATGTCCAGCGTGCGCGGCACCGAGTTCCGGGTCGGCACCGATGGCAGCCGCAGCCGTTCGGAAGTGGTCGGCGGCAAGGTGCAGGTCAGCGGTGGCGGCGGCAGCGTGCTGGTGGCCGCAGGCCGTGGCACGGCCACCGATGCTTCCGGCAAGCCGGCCAGGCCCGTGCCCTTGCTGCCCGCGCCCAACATCACCGGCTGGCCCGCCCGCATCGACAGGATGCCGGCCACGCTGGCATGGCCTGCCGTGGACGGTGCCGCCAGCTACCGCCTGCAAGCCAGCACCCATGCCGATTTCCGGGTGCTGCAACAGGACGAAGTGATTGCCGCTACGCAGGCGCGATTGCGCGTGCGTGACGAAGGCGAAGTGTTCCTGCGCCTGCGCGCCATCTCCGCCGATGGTTTGGAAGGGCTGGACGCCACCCACGCAGCAGTGATTGCCGCACAGCCCGCAGCGCCGTTCGTGATCGCTCCGGTCGAAGGTGGCCAGGCCGCAGGCCCGCGTCCGCGCCTGCGCTGGACGGATTCCGATGACGACGGTCTGCGCTACCGCGTGCAGGTCGCCACTGATGCCGGCTTCGCTGCACCGCTGGCCGAAGCCGACGATCTTCGTCGCACCGAATGGCGCACGCCCATCGATCTACCGCCGGGCCATTACGTCTGGCGCGTTGGCGCGACCGATGCCAGCGGCAAGCAAGGCCCGTGGAGCGATGCCATCGCTTTCGACCTGACTGCCGCTGCGGAAGGCCCGGGCGTGGAAGCCAGCAAGGACGACGGCACCTTGCGCGTGCGCTGGCCCAAGGCCGAAGACGGCATGCGCTATCGCTTCCAGTTGTCGCGCGATGCCGGCTTCGCCACCACCGAAATCGACCGCGTGCTGGACGACAACGCCATCGACCTGCCCGACCTGCGTTCCGGCACCTGGCATATGCGCGCCTGCGCGGTTGAAAGCGACGGCTACGAGCATGCCTGGGGGCAGACCCAGGTGGTCAAGCTCGGCTGCCTGCCCTGCCGCATCCTGGCCGGTGCCGGTGGCGCTGCCCTGCTTCTGCTGGCGCTCTGACGCATGCCGATGTCACGCGCCCGCTACTGGCTGATCCGGCTGCTGCTGGCAGTCGCGGTGGCCGTGGGCGTGCTGCTGATGTCGCGCTTCGAGGTTGCGCGCCCACTGGACAACTGGCTGTACGACCGCATGGTCGCCGGCCTGCAGCAGCCGGTGGATGACCGCATCGTGCTGGTGGTGGCCGACGACAAGAGC
>NZ_JASGED010000035.1:0-30292 GCF_047606765.1 Thermomonas sp.
CCTCGCGCCGCGTCTGCTTGCGCTTGCCAATGGATTCCGCATCGCCGAAGGTGAGTTGCATCATGATCGCCTCACTGGAGCCGGATCAATTGTGGCAGGATTGATAGGAGTTGTTCAGACCTTCCTTCACTTGCTGATCGAATCCGGCATGCGCGCTTGCATGCAGACATGTCGCAATTTGCACTTGCACAGAGCCTTGGCATCACCCGTGGCGCAGTTGCCAACTGGGAAAGCAATGGCGGCGCGCTGCCCGCAACCGACCGCCTGCAACGCATCGCGCTGACAACGAACGTGTCGTTCGAATGGCTTGCCACCGGGCGTGGGGATTGCGACATGGAGCCCTGCCCCGACGAAGTCCCGGCCAGCGAGATGCAAGTGGTCAAGGATCAGCTGGAACTGCGCCTGCTACATGCCTTCCGTTCCATGCCACCGGAAAAACTCACGCGGCTCGTGGCTGCGGTGGAAACCCGCAGCAGCAGGTTCCGCAAAACGCCGCCGCCCACCGCCGGCTAGGTTCATCCACCGCCATCAAAACGGCTTCGCCAGCACCAGCCAGATCACGCCGACCAGCAGCAGCAGCGGCAGTTCGTTGAACCAGCGCAGCGCCTTTGCCGTGGGCAGTGCGCGGCCTGCATCCACGCCTTTCAGCATGCGTCCGCTGACGGTATAGAAGACGAGCAGCAACGCCACCAGCGTCAGCTTGGCGTGCAGCCAGCCACCGCCGATGCCGAAGTGCAGCCACAGCGCCAATCCCAGCACGAAGGCGATGCCGAACATCACATGGCCGAAGCGGTACAGCCTGCGCCCCATCAGCACAAGCCGCGCGCGCACGTCGGGCGCATCACCGGCCTCGGCGATGTTGACGAGGATGCGCGGCAGGTAGAACACCGCCGCCATCCAGGCAATCACGAAGACGAGGTGCGCGGTCTTGGTCAACAGGTAGGGCATGTGGTCGCTCCGGGATGTTCCTGACCGTCATCCCCGCGAAGGCGGGGATCCAGTGTCTTTGATTTTGCAGCGGATACACGGAAAGCTAAAGACACTGGGCTCCCGCTTTCGCGGGAGCGACGAGCAACAAACATGACCAAAACCTACGACCGCGCCTATTTCGACAAGTGGTATCGAAATGGCGGCATTGGCGATGCCGCGCGGCTGGCGCGCAAGGTGGCGCTTGCGGTAGCCACCGCCGAATATCATCTGGAACGCCCGATCCGCACGGTGCTGGACATCGGCTGTGGCGAAGGCGCATGGCGCGCGCCGCTGCTGAAGCTGCGACCGAAGGCGAAATACCTCGGCTTCGACTCCAGCGAGTATGCAACCGCCCGCCACGGGCGTCGCCGCAACCTGCATTACGCACGCTTCGGCGATTTCGCCCGGTTGCGCCCCTGCCCGCCCGCCGACCTGTTGGTGTGCAGCGACGTGCTGCACTATCTGGACACGCGCGAACTGGATCGCGGCCTGCCGGCACTGGCCGAACTGTGCGGCGGCGTGGCCTTCATCGAGATGTTCGTGCGCGGCGACGGCGCGGAAGGCGATGAACACGATTTCAAGCAGCGCAGCGCCGTGTTCTACCGCAACCGCCTGCGTGCGCTGGGCCTGCGTCCGCTGGGGTCACACTGCTGGCTGTCGCCAATGCTGGTGCCGCATGCAGCGGCGCTGGAACTACCGGACTAAAGTCGCATTTCCCCATTCAAGTTGCGCCCGTGCGATGCGGTATGCTGCGCTGCGGCATGCCATGCCGGCGCATGAGACCGAATCAGGGGCGAACCAACGCGATGATGCTCTACCAACTGCACGAGTTCTGGCGCGCGGGCCTTGCGCCCTTCACCTACTTCGCCGATGCCGGCGCAAAAATGTATGCCGCTGCGGACAGCTGGCTGTCCTCGCTGCCGGGCGCGCAGCGCACCTCCGCCGCGTTCGAGCTGATGTACCGGCTGGGCAAGGATTACGAGAAGCCGGAGTTCGGCATCCACCAGATCGAGGTCGAAGGCCTGTCCATCCCTGTGGTGGAGCGCGTGGCGCTGGAAAAGCCTTTCTGCCGCCTGCTGCGCTTCAAGCGTTACCACGACCAGGCCGATGGCCTTGCGCGGATGAAGGACGACCCGGTGGTGCTGGTGGTTGCGCCGCTGTCCGGCCACCATTCCACTCTGCTGCGCGACACCGTGCGCACCCTGCTGACCGACCACAAGGTCTATATCACCGACTGGACGGACGCGCGCATGGTGCCTGCCGAGGCCGGTGCTTTCCATCTCGATGACTACATCGCCTACGTGCAGGAGTTCATCCGCCACATCGGCACCGACAACCTGCACATCATCAGCGTCTGCCAGCCCACCGTGCCGGTGCTGGCGGCGGTTTCGCTGATGGCCGCGCGCGGCGAGCCACTGCCCAAGTCGATGACGATGATGGGCGGCCCCATCGACACCCGCGAATCGCCCACCGCCGTCAACAACCTTGCCACCCGCCAGCCGCTGTGGTGGTTCGAGAACAACGTGATCCACAACGTCCCGGCCAACTATCCCGGGCGCGGACGCCGCGTGTATCCCGGCTTCCTGCAACACATGGGCTTCGTGGCGATGAACCCGGAACGCCACGGCACCTCGCACTGGGACTTCTATCAGGACCTGGTGAAGGGCGACCTGAGTTCCGCCGAATCGCACCGCCAGTTCTACGACGAATACAACGCCGTGCTGGACATGCCAGCGGAGTATTACCTCGACACCATCCGCACCGTGTTCCAGGAGCACCTGCTGCCGCGCGGATTGTGGGACGTGGCCGGCGAACGGGTCAGGCCGTCGAAGATCAGGGACTGCGCGCTGTTCACCATCGAAGGCGAACTGGACGATATTTCCGGTGAAGGCCAGACCCGCGCCGCGCATGCGCTGTGTACCGGCATCCCGGATGCGCAGCGCATGCATTACACCGTGCCCGGCGCCGGCCATTACGGCATCTTCAGCGGTCGCCGCTGGCGCACGCAGGTGTATCCGCGCGTGCGTGACTTCATCGCGGCGCATTCGCACGCAGTGCAGCCTGCCGCAAAACCCGCACGCGGCAGGCGCAGCCGCCCTGCTTGACCGCCGCCGCCGGGCGGGTTAACGTGCCGCCCGTCGCGGTTTCATCGCTATATCCTGATATAGAGATGGATTAAAAGGGAAGTCCGGTGCGCATGCCCACGCATGCAATGCCGGCGCTGCCCCGCAGCGGTAGGTGGGAACGAACCGTCATCCAGCACTGGGGCCTTGGCCCTGGGAAGCGACGGCAAGAAACCGGCGGCAACGCCGAACGCCCATGAGCCCGAAGACCTGCCCCGACCGGCCACGCGCCACCGCGCGCGGCTGTCCGACCTGACGCTTCGAGGGGAAGCGGACCGGATGCACGCGGCGCGCATGCGTTGCGTCTGCCTGTCCGCCTGCCAACGCAGCGTCGGTTCGCCCGAGGGGGCGAAGGTCATCGGTTCGCCTGCCTGCCCGGCTTCGTTTGGGACGGCGACGCGCGCCTTCCTTCGTTCCTCATCCGCCACCGAATGAGGACAACCACACCATGAGCACCACCACCACGCTTGGCTTCCCCCGCATCGGCGTCAAGCGCGAACTCAAGCGCGCGCTGGAAGCGCACTGGCGCGGCGACAGCGATGCCGCCTCCCTGCAAGCCACCGCCCGCGACCTGCGCGCCCGCCACTGGGCGCTGCAACGCGGCGCCGGTGCCGACGTCGTGCCCTGCAACGACTTCAGCCTGTACGACCACGTACTGGACGCGGCCTTCCTGTTCGACGCCATCCCGCAGCGCTACCGCGCACTGGCCGACGCCGATCCGCTGGCCGGCTATTTCGCGATGGCGCGCGGCCACCAGCGCGGTGGCATTGACCTGCACGCGCTGGAAATGACCAAGTGGTTCGACACCAATTACCACTACCTAGTGCCGGAAATCGACGCCGCCCAGCAGTTCCGTCTGCGCGGTGACAAGCCGGTGACCGAATACCTCGAAGCGAAAGCGCTGGGCTTCGACGCACGCCCGGTCATCATCGGCCCGGTGAGCTTCCTCAAGCTCGCCAAGACCACCGACGGCAGCGACGCGCTGGCGCTGCTCGACCGCCTGCTGCCGGTGTATGCCGAACTGCTGGCGAAGCTGGCCGACGCCGGGGCTTCGTGGGTGCAGCTCGACGAACCCGTGTTGGTGCAGGATCTGGATGAAGCGACCCGCGCCGCCGTCCAGCGCGCCTATGCAGCACTGGCCGAAGCCAGGCGCCCGAAGCTGCTGCTGGCCACCTATTTCGGCGCGCTGGGCGACAACCTGTTGCTTGCGGCATCGTTGCCGGTTGATGGCCTGCACGTTGACCTGGTACGCGGCCTCGACCAGCTCGATGCCGTGCTGAAGGCGCTGCCGCATGACCGCGTGCTGTCCGCAGGGCTGGTTGATGGCCGCAACATCTGGCGCAGCAATCTGGACAACGCGCTGGTGCTGGCACGGCATGCGCGTGATCGCGTCGGTGACGACAAGCTGTGGTTAGCCCCGTCTTGCTCGCTGCTGCATGTACCGGTCGATCTCGACCATGAAAAATCGCTGGATGCCGAATTGCGTTCGTGGCTGTCGTTCGCGAAGCAAAAGGTCGGTGAACTGCGCCTGCTGGCCGATGCGCTGGCCGGAAAACCCGATGCCGAAGTCGGCCTTGCCGATGCCCGCGCGCGCATCGTGTCGCGCAAGCAATCCACCCGCGTGCATCGCCCTGAAGTCGCCGCGCGCCTGACTGCACTGACGCCGAATGACGCCAGGCGCGGCAGCGCCTTCCCCGCACGCCGCAAGGCGCAGCAGGCGCGCTTCAACCTGCCGCTGTTCCCCACCACCACGATTGGCTCCTTCCCGCAAACGCAGGACGTGCGCGAGGCGCGCGCTGCCAACAAGTCCGGCAAGCTGCCTGATGCCGACTACGAAGCCTTCCTCGAAACCGAAACCGCCAGGTGCGTGCGTTTCCAGGAGGACATCGGCCTCGACGTGCCGGTACACGGCGAGTTCGAACGCAACGACATGGTGGAGTACTTCGGCGAACTGCTGGACGGTTTTGCTTTCACGAAGAACGGCTGGGTGCAGAGCTACGGCAGCCGCTGCGTGAAGCCGCCGGTGATCTGGGGCGACGTGTCCCGCCCCGCGCCGATGACCGTGCGCTGGTCGAAGTTCGCGCAGTCGCTGACCAACAAGCCGATGAAGGGCATGCTCACCGGCCCCGTGACCATCCTGCAATGGTCGTTCGTGCGCGACGACCAGGAGCGCGCGCGCACCTGCCGGCAGATCGCGCTGGCCCTGCGCGACGAAGTGTGTGATCTGGAAGCCGCCGGCATCGGCATCGTCCAGATCGACGAGCCGGCCCTGCGCGAAGGCCTGCCGCTGCGCCGCGCCGACTGGAAGCACTATCTCGACTGGGCGGTGGAATCCTTCCGCATCAGCGCCAGCGGCGTGCGCGACGACACCCAGATCCACACACACATGTGCTACTCGGAGTTCAACGACATCATCGAGGCCGTGGCGGCGATGGATGCCGACGTGATCTCCATCGAAACCTCACGCTCGCGGATGGAACTGCTGGATGCGTTCGTGAAGTTCCGTTATCCGAACGAAATCGGCCCCGGCGTGTACGACATCCACTCGCCGCGCGTGCCGGACAAGCAGGAAATGCTGGCACTGCTGGAAAAGGCGACCGCCGTGCTCGCGCCAGAGCAGTTGTGGGTCAACCCGGACTGCGGGCTGAAAACGCGCGCTTGGCCGGAAACCCGTGCAGCACTGACGGCATTGGTGGAAGCCGCACGCGAGCTGCGCGCGAAGGTTGCCGCGCAAGTCGGAAGCAGACGCCCTGCCCCGGTCTGATGCCGGGGCAGGCACTGCCTCAACGGAATACCACCGTGCGATGCCCGTTCGGCAGGATGCGATGCTCGATGTGATGGCGCACCGCGCGCGCCAGCACCTGTGATTCGATGTCACTCCCCACGCGAATCAGGTCGCGTGGGGTCATCGCATGATCCACCCGCGCCACGTCCTGCTCGATGATCGGGCCTTCATCCAGATCGGGCGTGACGTAATGCGCAGTGGCCCCGATCAGCTTGACCCCGCGCGCATGCGCCTGATGGTAGGGCTGCGCGCCCTTGAAGCTGGGCAGGAAACTGTGGTGGATATTGATGGCGCGACCGGCCAGGGCTTCGCACAGCCGTGGCGACAGTATCTGCATGTAGCGCGCCAGCACCACCAGATCGACCTGCTCGCGCTCGACCAGATCGATGATCGCCCGCTCCTGCGCCTCGCGGTTGCCGGCATCCACCGGCAAGTGATGGAACGGCACGCCATAGGAACCGGCCAACGCGGCGAAATCCACGTGATTGGACGCCACCGCCGCGATGTCCGCGCGCAACTGCCGGCTGTGGGTGCGGAACAGCAGATCGTTGAGGCAATGCCCCTGTTTGCTCACCAGCACCAGCAGGCGCGCGCGACGGCGCGCGTCATGCAATTGCCAGTCCATGCGGAAGCCGTCGGCCAGCGTGGCAAAGGCGCTGCGGAACGCCTCCAGCGCTTCGACATCCGGCGCGTCGAAATGCACGCGCAGGAAGAAGCGGCCGGTCTCGGCATCACCGAACTGCTGGGCGTCGAGGATGTTGCAGCCGGCATCGAACAGGCTCCCGGACACGCGGTGGACGATGCCGGTGCGATCCGGGCAGGACAGGGTCAGGATATGGTCGTGACGCATGCGGTGGACGAGGAAGCACGGGGGCCAGCGACTATGCCATGCCTGCACCAAACCGCGCGGCGCATCCGGCATCGGGCGATAAGCGCGCTGCATGACCCGCCCTGTCATGCCGAGCAAGCTCGGCATCTACGGATCAATTCATACCTGTCTTTGTAGGTGCGGAGCTTGCTCCGCACATGGCGCGACTCACATGCCCGTGCCGTTGACAGGCAACGGTGGCGCCTGCACCGGTCGCCCGCGCGCATCCAGCGCGATCATGGTGAAGCGTCCGCGCGTACACAGTTCGCGCTCGCCACCCAGCAGGTCTTCGGCGATCAGTTCCACTTCCACCTGCATCGAACTGCGGCCGACTTCGACGATCCGCGCCACCACTTCCACCAGTTGGCCCTGTCGGATCGGCAGGCGGAAATCCACCTGCTCGGAGCGCGCCGTCACCACTGTCCTGCGCGCGTGGCGCGAGGCCACGATGAATGCCGCCATGTCCATCCATGCCAGCGCCTGCCCGCCGAACAGCGTGCCAAGATGGTTGGTGTGGTCGGGAAACACCACGTGCAGCAGGCGTGCCTCGGCAGGCGCGGACACATTCGCGTTTTCACCCATCCGTCAAAACGCCTCGTCGAAGGCAACCTCGCCTTCCACGCCCACCTGATAGGCGGACACGCGGCGCTCGAAGAAGTTGGTCAGCTCCTGCACGTCCTGCAGGTCCATGAACGGGAAGGGATTGCGCGAGCCGAAGTGCTTCGGGAACCCAAGCTGCGCCAGCCGCTGGTCGGCGCAATATTGCAGGTATTCGCGCATGTCCTTCAGCGACAGCCCGGCCACGCCACCGGACAGGGTGTCCTCGGCGAAGGCGTATTCGCACTCCACCGCCTCGGTCAGCATCTGCACCACCTGCTGGCGGAACTCGTCATCGACAAGGTCAGGCTCTTCCTCGCGCGCGGTGCGGATCACCTCGAAGGCGAAGGCCATGTGGCAGCTCTCGTCGCGGAACACCCAGTTGGTGCCGCTGGCAAGGCCGTGCAGCAGCCCGCGCGAACGCAGGTAATAGACGTAGGCGAAGGCGCCGAAGAAGAACAGGCCTTCGATGCAGCCGGCGAAGCAGACCATGTTGAGCAGGAACTGGCGGCGCTGCTCGCGGGTTTCGATGCGGCGCAGGTTTTGCAGGGAGTCGATCCACTTGAAGCAGAACTCGGCCTTCCTGCGGATCGAGGGGATGTTGTCCACCGCCGCGAAGGCCCTGGCGCGTTCGTTCGGATCCGGCAGGTAGGTGTCCAGCAGGGTCAGGTAGAACTGCACATGCAGCGCTTCCTCGTACAACTGGCGCGACAGGTACATGCGCGCTTCGGGTGCGTTGATGTGCTGGTACAGGTTCAGCACCAGGTTGTTGGAGACGATGGAATCGCCGGTGGCGAAAAACGCGATCAACCGCTCGATCAGGTGGCGCTCCGCCGGCCCGAACTTGTTCTTCAGGTCGTTGGTGTCCAGCGAGAAGTCCACTTCCTCCACCGTCCATGTGTTGCGGATGGCGTCGCGGTACATCTCGTAGAACTGCGGGTAGCGCATCGGGCGCAGGGTCAGCTCGAAGCCGGGATCGAGCAGCAGTTGGCGGTTGTGTGCGGACATTGACTGTTCTCTTTTCCTTCTCCCTTCGGGAGAAGGTGCCCGAAGGGCGGATGAGGGTTCAGCGGACAGTGCGCGAAAAGCGCCCCTCACCCGCCTTCGGCACCCTCTCCCCGCAAGGCGGGGAGAGGGGATACACAAGGGTTACTGGCAGGCCTCGCAGGCTTCCGGATTTTCCAGCGAGCAGGCCACGGCTTCCTCGACGGTGTATTCCTTCTTCGGCGCATCCACCGTGCCCACCGTGGTCTTGGCAATCTTGGTGGCCGGGCGCGAGCGCAGGTAATACGTGGTCTTGATGCCCCGCTTCCATGCGTACATGTACATGGACGACAGCGCGCCGATGCTCGGGCTTTCCATGAACAGGTTGAGCGAGGCCGACTGGTCGATGAAGGCACCGCGATCCGCCGCCATGTCGATCAGCGAACGCATCGGCAGTTCCCACACCGTGCGATAGACATGGCGCAAGGTCTCGGGGATCTGCGCGATGTTCTGGATCGAGCCTTCCGCCAGCTTGATCGCATCGCGCATTTCCGGCGTCCACAGGCCGAGCTTCTTCAACTCGCTCACCAGATAGCGGTTCACCTGCAGGAAGTCGCCGGACAGCGTCTCGCGCTTGAACAGGTTGGACACCTGCGGTTCCACGCATTCGTAGCAGCCGGCGATGGAGGCAATCGTCGCGGTCGGGGCGATGGCGACCAGCAGCGAGTTGCGCAGGCCATGCTGCTTGATGCGTTCGCGCAGCGCGTCCCAGCGTTCGCTGTTTTCTGGCGTCACGTTCCACGCATCGAACTGCAACTCGCCCTGCGCGGCACGGGTGTCGGCGAAGGCAGGATGCCTGCCACGCTCCTCGGCCAGCTCGCAGGAGGTTTCCAGCGCGTGGAAGTAGATGGTCTCGGCAATCTTCGCGGACAGCTTGCGTGCGTCCTCGCTGTCGAACGGCAGGCGCAGCTTGAAGAACACGTCCTGCAGGCCCATGCAGCCAAGGCCCACCGGACGCCAGCGCAGGTTGCCGCGACGCGCGGATTCGATCGGATAGAAATTGAGGTCGATCACGCGGTCGAGCTGGCGCACCGCGAGGCGCGCGGTCTCGGCCAGCTTGTCGAAATCGAAATAACCATCCTCATCGAAATGCCGCGACAGGTTGATCGAGCCGAGGTTGCACACCGCGGTCTCGTCGTTGGAGGTCACTTCAAGGATTTCGGTACACAGGTTGGACAGGTGGATCACGTTGCCGGCACGCAGGGTCTGGTTGCTGGCGCGGTTGCACTTGTCCTTGAAAGTCATCCAGCCATTGCCGGTCTGCGCCAGCGTGCGCATCATCCGCGCGTACAGGTCGCGCGCCTTGACGGTCTTGATCGCCTTGCCCTGCGTCTCCGCCTGCTCGTATGCCTGCTCGAAGGCTTCGCCGTACAGGTCGGTGAACTCCGGCACTTTGCTGGGATCGAACAGCGACCATTCGGCATCGGCCTCGACCCGCTTCATGAACAGGTCGGGGATCCAGTTGGCGAGGTTGAGGTTGTGGGTGCGCCGCGCCTCATCGCCGGTGTTGTCGCGCAGTTCCAGGAACTCCTCCACGTCGCCATGCCACGGCTCCAGATAGACGCAGGCCGCGCCCTTGCGCTTGCCGCCCTGGTTGACCGCCGCCACCGAGGAATCCAGCGTCTTCAGCCACGGCACAATCCCGTTGCTGTGGCCGTTCGTCGATCGGATCAGCGAGCCACGCGAACGCACGCGGGTATAGCTGACGCCGATGCCGCCGCTGAACTTGGAGAGTTGTGCGATGTCGCCGTATTTCGCGTAGATGGATTCCAGCGAGTCCTGCGGCGAATCCAGCAGGAAGCAGGACGATAGCTGCTCATGCGTGGTGCCACTGTTGAACAGCGTGGGCGAGGACGGCAGGTAATCCAGCTCGGCCATGCGGCGGTACAGCGCCAGCGCGCCGGGCACATCCTCGCTCAGCGCGCAGCCGATGCGCAGGAAGAACTGCTGCGGGGTTTCGATCACCTTGCGCGTGCGCGGGTGGCGCAGCAGGTAGCGGTCGTACAGGGTGCGCAGGCCGAAGTAGTCGAAGCCGGCGTCCAGCGAAATGTCGATGGCGTCGTTGAGCTTGCGCGCATTGGCCTGCACGAAGCCAAGCAGGCGGTCGTTGATGAGGCCCAGCTCATGCCCGCGTGCGACCGATTGCGAGAAGGCGTGGATTTCCTGCCCCGACACTTCCTTGGCGATCACGCCGGCCAGCAGGCGCGCGGCCAGCCTGCCGTACTCCGGCTCTTCGCCGGTCAAAAGCGCGGCGGTGCGGATCGAAAGCTCGTCCAGCTCGGCGGTGGTGGCACCGTCGTACAGGCCGGAAATGGTGCGGGTGGCGACCCGCATCGGCTCCACCGCGTGCAGGCCTTCGGCGGCGCGGGTCACCGCGCGCACGATCTTGTTCAGGTCAACCGCCTCGCTGCTGCCGTTGCGCTTGGTCACCCGCATGGTGGTGGCAGTCGGCGGCGGGGTCAGGTCAAAGGCAGGCGCGACGGGCGCGGCCACGGCAGTAACAACGGGTGCGGACATCATGTCTCTCCATGCGGGATGCACGGTCGCAGCCTGTCCCTCGCAGGCGCGGGTGGCATCGGAAAGACGAGGGTGGAAGGTCGGTGTCGCACGGCTTGCGACTTGCTGCATGCGGGTTTCCCCGCCAGCCGTGCTACCTGCCATCTCCCCCCGGAGATTCCGTGGCCGGCACCGCGCGGCGTGCTTCGCGCGGCTGTCGGCAGGTCTTCGGACTCGTGGATGCGGCGGGACATTCCCGGCCACCTTGGTCGCGCCTTCCCGGAACCGCCGTTCCAGTGGGTGTTGCGACCTCGTCTCCACCTACCGCTGCGGGGCAGTGCCGGGATTGGCTCACATTCCAGCAGGAATGCGGGCCGCACCGGCTTCCCTTTTCATCCAGCGGCCGTGGCCACCGGAACCGACAACCACAAGATAGTGTGGGTGTCGCAGCCCGTCAACACGATATTTCGTGTTCAGGAAAACGAAAAGCGGGCGCAAGGCCCGCTTTCCGGTGTACTGCAATGGCGGCGTGGATTACGCCGCCGGTGCGCCTTCGCCTTCCGCCACGGCCTTGATCGACAGGCGGATGCGGCCCTGCTTGTCCACTTCCAGCACCTTGACCTTGACCACGTCGCCTTCCTTCAGCTTGTCGCTGACCTTCTCCACGCGCTCGTCGGAAATCTGCGAGACGTGAACCAGACCGTCCTTGCCGGGCGCGATGGTGACGAACGCGCCGAAGTCCATGATCTTGGCGACCTTGCCTTCGTAGATGCGGCCCGGCTCGACGTCGCTGGTGATCTGCTCGATGCGTGCCTTGGCGGCTTGCCCTGCAGCAGCGTTCACCGAGGCGATGGTGATGGTGCCATCGTCCTGGATGTCGATCTGGGTGCCGGTTTCCTTGGTGATCGCCTGGATCACCGAGCCGCCCTTGCCGATCACTTCACGAATCTTGTCGGGATGGATCTTGATGGTGATCAGGCGCGGCGCGAAGTCGGACAGCTCGGCGCGCGGCGCGGTCAGTGCATTGGCCATCTCGCCGAGGATGTGCAGGCGACCGGCCTTGGCCTGCGCCAGTGCGACCTTCATGATTTCCTCGGTGATGCCCTGGATCTTGATGTCCATCTGCAGCGCAGACACGCCATTGGCGGTGCCGGCCACCTTGAAGTCCATGTCGCCGAGATGGTCTTCGTCACCGAGGATGTCGGACAGCACGACGAAGTCGTTGCCTTCCTTGACCAGCCCCATGGCGATGCCGGCCACCGGTGCCTTGACCGGCACGCCCGCGTCCATCAGCGCCAGCGAGGAACCGCAGACCGAGGCCATCGACGAGGAACCGTTCGACTCGGTGATTTCCGACACCACGCGAATGGTGTACGGGAAGGCTTCCATGGTCGGCATCACCGCCAGCACGCCGCGCTTGGCAAGGCGACCGTGGCCGATTTCGCGGCGCTTCGGGCCCATCATGCGGCCGGCTTCGCCCACCGAGTACGGGGGGAAGTTGTAGTGGAACAGGAAGTGTTCCTTGTACTCGCCTGCCACCGCGTCGATGACCTGGCCGTCGCGGGCAGTGCCAAGGGTGACGGCGACGATCGCCTGCGTTTCGCCACGGGTGAACAGCGAGGAGCCATGCACGCGCGGCAGCACGCCGACCTTGGAGGTGATCGGGCGCACCGTGTCCAGCGCGCGGCCGTCGATGCGCACCTTGGTGGCAAGCACCGCGCCACGCATGGTCTGGTATTCCAGTTCACCGAACTCCTTGGCGGCTTCGGCGGCGCTCCAGCCAGCGGCTTCGATCTGCGGTGCGAGTTCGGCCAGCACGGCCTTCTTCAGCGCGGAAATCGCGTCCTTGCGCTCCAGCTTGTCGCGCACCTGGAAGGCAGCGGCGAGCTTGTCGCCGATGGCAGCCTTGAGCGCACCGATCAGCGCTTCGTTCTTGGGTGGTGCCTGCCAGTCCCACTTCGGCTTGCCGGCTTCGGCAACCAGTTCGTTGATCGCATTGATCGCGACCTGCATCTGCTGGTGGCCGAACACCACCGCGCCCAGCATCACGTCTTCCGACAACTCGGCGGCTTCGGATTCCACCATCAGCACCGCTTCGCTGGTGCCGGCAACGACCAGCTCAAGCTGCGAATCCTTCAGCTCGCTGACGGTCGGGTTGAGCAGGTACTTGCCGTCCTTGTAGCCAACCTTGGCCGCGCCAATCGGGCCCTGGAACGGCGCGCCGGTCAGGGCGACGGCGGCGGAGCAGCCGATCAGGGCGAGGATGTCGCCATCGACTTCCGGGTTCAGCGACATCACCGTGGCGATGACCTGCACTTCGTTCTTGAACTCTTCCGGGAACAGCGGGCGCAGCGGGCGGTCGATCAGGCGGCTGGTCAGCGTTTCCTTCTCCGTCGCGCGGCCTTCGCGCTTGAAGAAGCCACCGGGGATGCGGCCACCGGCGTAGAACTTTTCCTGATAGTCCACGGTCAGCGGGAAGAAGTCCTGCCCTTCGCGCTGGGTCTTGGCCGCGACTGCGGTACACAGCACCACGGTGCCATCGACCGACACCATCACTGCGCCGCCGGCCTGACGCGCGATCTCGCCGGTTTCGAGGGTGACGGTCTGGTTGCCGTACTGGAAGGTCTTGCTGATCTTCGCCACTTTGGAATCCTTGAATGTCTTTGGTTCGTCAACGCAGGCAAGCCCCGCTTGCTGCGCTGCATCGCGCCTTGCGATGCGGGAATGCGGCTGCGCCGCGAGGGTGGTGCTGTTGCTGCAAAAAAACGTGGTGCAAAAAAACAACGTGCCGCAAAAAAAACCGCGGCGCATCACTGCGCCGCGGCGGGTGTTTCGGTTAGCGACGCAGGCCGAGTTTGGCGATCAGCGCCTTGTAACGCTCGGCATCCTTGCGGTGCAGGTAGTCGAGCAGGCTGCGGCGGCGGTTGACCATCATCAGCAGGCCACGACGGCTGTGGTGATCCTGCTTGTGGGTCTTGAAGTGGCCGGTCAGCTGTTCGATGCGGGCCGTCAGCAGGGCGACCTGTACTTCCGGGGAGCCGGTATCGTTGTCGCCGCGCTTGTGTTCGTTGATGACTTTCTGGGTATCGATGGACATGCGTTGCCTCGTCGTCGCGTGGCCTGCAGGAACGAACGGGATGCCCCGCCGCACCGCACGGCTCGCCGTGGATGGATGAATCTGGATGAATGTGCCCAAGTGAGCAGCGGGATTATAGCCCGTGCGCCGGCACGCGGCAATTCGCGGCCTGCGCAGGATCAGCCGGGCCCCTGCCCGTTCACCGCCGCCCAGCGAAACAGCCGGCCCGGGCGCAGCCCGCCTTCGGCATCGACCTCGCCCAGCCCCAGCCCGCGCCCGTGTTCATCGAGGATCGCCACCTGCCGCTCAAGCGGCTGGTACGGCCCGCGCAGGCCCTGCCCGCGCCCCAGCCGCTGCGCCTGCGCCGCGTTGACCCGCACCGACGGCCACGACGCCATGCCGGCTTCGATCGGCAGCAGGCAGGATTCCAGTACCCGCTCGCCGGCCTGCTCCCGCAGGCCTTCCAGCGCGGCCAGCGTCCACATCCGTGGTTCGCGGAACGGATCCACCCACAGCCGGCGCAATTCCGCCACATGCGCGCCACAGCCCAGCAACTCGCCAAGGTCGCGCACCAGGCTGCGCACATAGGTGCCGGAACCGCATTCCACATGCAGGCGCAGATTCGGGGTGCCTTCGTCCAGCAGGTCGGCAGCATTCAGCAGTTCGAAGGCGTGGACATCGATCTCGCGCTCTTCGACTTCGATGACCTCGCCACGCCGCGCCTTGGCGTACAGCGGTTCGCCGCCGCGCTTGAGCGCGGAATAGATCGGCGGACGCTGGCGGATGCGCCCGGTCAGCGTCTTCAATGCAGCATCGAGGGTGTCGATGGTCAGTGCGGGAACAGGACGCTCGCGCAGCGGCTGGCCTTCGGCATCGTCGGTATCGGTGACGATGCCCAGCCGCGCCACGGTTTCATACGCCTTGCGCGCACCCAGCAGACCGCCGGCGATCTTGGTGGCCTCGCCAAGGCAGACCGGCAACAGGCCAGTGGCAAGCGGATCAAGGCTGCCGGTATGGCCACCCTTCTCGGCGCGAAACAAATGCCGCACGCGCTGCAAGGCCTGGTTCGACGACAGGCCCTGCGGCTTGTCCAGCAGCAGGATGCCGTCGAGCTTGCGGAATTGCGTGCGCGGGCGCGTCATCGGGGGATTGTAGTCAGGCCGACGCGAGACCGGCGGGTGGAGCGCGACGCGGCATTTCGAGCCGCGGAGCGAACGCCCGCCGGTAGGCGGCGTCGGCCATCAAAGGTCGCGCAACAACTGGTCGATGCGCTCGCCGCGATCCACCGACTCGTCATAGTGGAAATGCAGCTCCGGCACGTGGCGCATCTTCACCGCGCGCGCCAATTGGTAGCGGATCTCGGGGGCCAGTGCCTTCAGCGCCTTGACCGTCTCCGCTGCCCGCTCGGGCAGCAGCACGGTCACGAATACCTTGGCATGCGCCATGTCGCGGGTGACTTCGACATCGGACACGCTGGCCGACGCCAGCCCGTGCTCGCGCACGGCTTCGTGAACCAGCGTGCCAAGTTCACGGCGCAATTGCGCCGAAACCCGGTCGGTGCGATGGAAGGACTTCTGCGCCATGCGAACCGCGCGCACGCCTTACAGCGTGCGCTGCACCTCGATGCGTTCGAAGCATTCGATCTGGTCGCCCGGCTGCACGTCGTTGTACGCCTTCACGCCGATACCGCATTCGGTGTTGACGCGCACTTCGTCCACGTTCTCCTTGAAGCGACGCAGCGATTCCAGTTCGCCTTCGAAGATCACCACGCTGTCGCGCAGCACGCGGATCGGCTTGGACTTCTTGACCACGCCTTCGACCACCATGCAGCCGGCGACCGCGCCGAACTTGGAGCTGCGGAACACGTCGCGCACCTCGGCAGTACCGATGATTTCCTCGCGGATTTCCTTGCCCAGCACGTTCGAGGCCACCTGCTTCACCTGATCGATCACGTCATAGATGATCGAGAAGTAGCGCAGGTCGAGGCCGTTGCCTTCGATCACCTTGCGTGCGGACGCATCGGCGCGCACGTTGAAGCCGATGATGGTGGCCTTCGAGGTGGCGGCAAGCTGCGCGTCGGATTCGGTGATGCCGCCCACGCCGGAACCGATCACGTTGATGCGGATCTGCTCGTTGGACAGGCCGGTCAGCGCCTCGCGCAGGGCCTGCATCGAACCATGCACGTCGGCCTTGACCACCAGGTTCAAGGTCTGCTGGCTGGCGCCATCGCCCATCTGCGCCATGATGTCTTCCATGCGGTTGCCGGCGGACGCCACCAGTCGCAGTTCGCGGCGCTTGGCGTCGCGCTGCTGGGCCACGTCCTTGGCAAGACGCTCGTCGGCGACCACCACGAAATCGTCGCCCGCTTCCGGCACGCCGGACAGGCCGAGGATCTGCACCGGGATCGACGGGCCGGCGGACTGCACCTGGCTGCCGGTTTCGTCGAACAGCGCGCGCACGCGGCCGTACTGGATGCCGCAAACCAGATAGTCGCCCTTGGACAACGTGCCCTGCTGCACCAGCACCGTGGCAATCGGGCCACGGCCCTTGTCCAGCGCGGATTCGATGACCACGCCGGTGGCGCGGCCTTCATGCACGGCTTGCAGGTCAAGCACTTCGGCCTGCAGCGAAACCGCATCCAGCAGATCGTCCACGCCCTGCCCGGTCTTGGCCGACAGTTCCACCATCTGCACGTCGCCGCCGAAATCTTCGGCCACCACGTCGTGCGCAAGCAGGTCGTTCTTCACGCGCGACGGATCGGCGTCGGACTTGTCGATCTTGTTGATCGCCACGATCAGCGGCACCTTGGCGACCTTGGCGTGCTGGATCGCCTCGATGGTTTGCGGCATCACACCGTCATCGGCGGCAACCACCAGGATGACGATGTCGGTCAGGCGCGCACCGCGCTGGCGCATGTGGGTGAACGCCGCGTGGCCGGGAGTGTCGAGGAAGCTGATGACGCCCTTCGGGGTTTCGACGTGATACGCGCCGATGTGCTGGGTGATGCCGCCGGCTTCGCCGGAGGCGACCTTGGTGCGGCGGATGTAATCCAGCAGCGAGGTCTTGCCGTGATCGACATGACCCATGATGGTGACCACCGGCGGACGCTGGGCCTTGTCGCCCTGCACTTCCTCGGTGTGTGCCAGCAGTTCGGATTCGGCATCGCCCGCGTCGGCATGCACGGCCTTGTGGCCGAGTTCCTCGGTGACCAGCACGGCGGTGTCGTGGTCGATGGTCTGGGTGATGGTGGCCATCACGCCCATCTTGAACAGCGCCTTCACCACTTCGCCGCCCTTCAGCGCCAGCTTCTGGGCAAGGTCGCCAACGGTGATGGCATCGCCGATGGCGATTTCACGCACGATCGGCGCGGTCGGCTTGTTGAAGCCGGTGCCGGTGCGCGACTGGTCAAGCGAACGCTTCTGCGGCTTGCCCTTGCCGCGCGTGCTGCTGCTGCGGCGGGCGCGATCGGAAGCGGAAAGATGCAACTGGCCGGCGAAGCGCGCGGTGGTGTCGTCATCCTCGACGCCGGCCTGCATCACATGCGAGCCGCGATGCGCCTTGCCCTTGTGGGCGGCGCCCTTGTCGGCTTCGCGCGCGGGCGCGGCGGGCTTGGGATGGCCGTGACCATGCCCGTGGCCCTTGGCCTTGCCGGCATCGTCCAGCGCCACTTCCGCAGCGGCGGCGGCTTCGGCCGCGGCGCGCTCGGCGGCTTCCTTTTCGCGACGGCGGATTTCCGCCAGTTCTTCGGCACGCTGGCGATCCTGCTCGGCCAGCGCCTGCTGTTCGGCCTGGTTGCGCGCGCGTGATTCTTCCAGCTTGCGCAGGATTTCGGCGCGCTCGGCATCGGTCTCGCCAGCGGCTGCGCCACGGCGCGCGTCGTCGCCCGGCTTCAGGGTGATCTTCTTGCGCACCACCACGTCGATGGTGCTGCTGCCGCTGCGACCGGTCTTGCCGCTGCCGCCAACGGTGATTTCCTGCTTGCGGCTGCGAATGAGCGTGGTCTTGCCGGGCGCGGCAACGCCATCCGGCGAGGTTTCAGTCTTGCCGTGCTTGCGCTTCAGGTAGCCCTGCAGCTTCATCTTTTCCGTGCTGGTAATGACCTGATCGGGGCTGTTGAAGCTCATGCCGGCTTCGGTCAGTTGCTCCAGCAGTTTCTCGACCGGCGTGTTGACCAGTTCGGCGAGCTTGCGGATTGTGGTTTGCTGCGACATTCGGTTTCCGGTGTCTTTGGTCGCCACGCATGGCGACCGATATCGGGGGATTGTAGGGCGGGCCGCGACCCGCCGCTTGGCTTACTCGAACCAGTGCTTGCGCGCTTCCATGATGAGGGCGGCGGCGCGCTCGGCGTCCATGCCCTCGACATCCTCGATTTCGTCGGTGGCGGCTTCGGCCAGTTCTTCACGGGTGCGGATGCCGCGCTCGGCCAGCGCATACGCAGTGGACTCGTCCATGCCATCCAGTGCGAGCAGGTCTTCGGCTGGCTGGTGTTCTTCCAGACCCTCTTCCACCGCCAGCGCGTCGTTCAGCAGGGCGTCGCGGGCGCGCGAACGCAGTTCCTCGACGATGTCCTCGTCGAAGCCCTCGACCGCCAGCAGTTCGCCGACCGGCACATAGGCGATTTCCTCGACCGTGTTGAAGCCTTCGGCCACCAGGATGCCGGCGATTTCCTCGTCCACTTCCAGCTTGTCCATGAACAACTGGCGGGCTGCGGCCTGCTCGGCCTCGGACTTGGCCTGCACCTGGTCGGCGGTCATCACGTTGAGCTGCCAGCCGGTCAGGCGACTGGCAAGGCGCACGTTCTGGCCACCACGGCCGATGGCCTGCGCCAGCTTGTCTTCGGCAACGGCCAGATCCATCGAATGCTTGTCCTCATCGACGATGATCGACTGCACTTCCGCCGGGGCCATCGCATTGATGACGAACTGCGCCGGGTTGTCGCTCCACAGCACGATGTCCACGCGCTCGCCGTTGAGTTCGTTGGTAACGGCCTGCACGCGCGAGCCGCGCATGCCGATGCAGGCACCGATCGGATCGGTGCGGTTGTCGTGCGCCTGCACCGCGATCTTGGCGCGGTCACCCGGATCGCGTGCGCAGCCCATGATCGAGACCAGACCCTGACCGACTTCCGGCACTTCCAGCTTGAACAGTTCCATCATGAACTCGGGCGCGGCGCGGCTGATGAACAGCTGCGGGCCACGCGGCTCGCTGCGCACGTCGAACAGGTAGCCGCGCACGCGGTCGCCGGTGCGCAGCACGTCGCGCGGGATGCCCTTGTCCTTGGCGATGATGGCTTCGGCATTGCCGCCAAGGTCAACGTAGATGTTGCCGCGCTCGACGCGCTTGACCACGCCGGTGACCAGTTCGCCCACGCGATCCTTCCACGCATCGACCACCTGCGCGCGCTCGGCTTCGCGCACGCGCTGCACGATCACCTGCTTGGCAGCCTGGGCTGCGATGCGGCCGAAGTCCGGGTTTTCGATCTGCTCTTCGATGTAATCGCCAACTTCGACTTCGTCGCTTTCGTCCAGCGCGTCCATCAGGCGCACCTGGCGATCGGGCGATTCCATCACCACGTCATCGGCCACCACTTCCCAGCGGCGGAAGGTTTCGTAGCTGCCGTCCTTGGGGTCGATCTGCACGCGCACCAGCACGTCCTGCTCCGCGTAGCGCTTCTTCGCCGCAGAGGCCAGCGCCGCTTCGATCGCTTCCAGGATCACCGATTCCGGCACGCCCTTTTCGGCTGCAACCGCATCGACGACAAGCAACAGTTCCTTGCTCATGACCGCTTACTCCAGGTCGGACGGCTGCTTGGCCGCCGCGTTGTTGGTTGGGTTCTTCTTCGCCGCCGGCTTCTTGCCGGAAGCGTCTTTTTTCGAGTTCGACTTCTGCTTGCCGGGCCGCACATCGCGCCCCGACTTGTCCACGGCCGGTGCCAGCCCGAGAGCGGCCCAGTCCGGCACCAGTTTTGCCTTGTCGATGTTGGCGGCATCCACGACGAGTTCATTGCCATCGACATCGAACACCACGCTTGTGCCTTCGACCCGCAGGATCGCGCCCTGCAGGCGGCGACGCCCGTCCTGCGGCAGCTTCAGCGTGACCTTGGCGGTCTCGCCGGTGAAGCGCGCGAACTGCGCCGCGCCAAACAGCGGGCGGTCGAGGCCGGGCGATGACACTTCCAGCGTGTAGTTGCCGCTGATCGGGTCTTCCACGTCCAGTTGCGCCGACACCTCGCGGCTGACCGCTTCGCAGTCGTCGATGCCGACGGCACGCTCGGTTTCAGCTTCCGGCACGTCGATGTACAGGCGCAGCACCGCGCCACCCGGTGCGGGCAGGTATTCGATGCCGAGCAGTGCAAGCCCCAGCGCGGAAACGGTGGGCGAAAGCAGCTCGGCGATTTCGGTGGCCTTGTCTGTCACGTGCGTGTCGTACTTGGGAAACGAAAAATGCAAATAAAAAAACCGGAAACGAAAAAGGGCCCGAGAGGGCCCTTGTCCGATGACGCTGGAGTGCGAAACCCGGGAACAGTCGGATTTCGCGAGCCCGAGCCCGTTGCCGAAATCTTCGGCATCGAAACTTGGTAGCGGGGGCAGGATTTGAACCTGCGACCTTCGGGTTATGAGCCCGACGAGCTGCCAGACTGCTCCACCCCGCAGCAGAAGCGGAATTATGACGACATGCGCGGTTGGGTGCAAGCCCACGAGGATGAACAAGCCTCAAGGCTCGTCATTCAGGCGAACGCCTGCTGGCACCACGCCATCAGCGGGCTCCAGAAGATGCCCAGCACCAGCAGGCCCAGCGCGTTCACGCCGAACACCAGGCGCAGCACGCGGTCATCGCGCGGCGTCACCGGCGCACCAGCGGGTTCGTCGAAATACATGACCTTGATGACGCGCAGATAGTAGAACGCACCGATCACCGCGCAGACCACGCCGACGATGGCCAGCCACAGCATGCCGCCCTCGACGGCCGCGCGCAGCACCGCCAGCTTCGACCAGAAGCCGATCCACGGCGGCACGCCGGCCAGCGATGCCATCACGCACATCACCATGCCCGCCGTCCACGGGTCGCGCGCGTTCAGGCCCTTGAAGTCATCGATGTTCTCGGCTTCGAATCCCTTGCGCGACAGCAGCACGATGCCGCCAAACGCCGCCGCCGCCATGATCGCGTAGCTGATCGCGTAGAACATCGCCGCTGCGTGCCCCGCTGCGCCGCCACCGGCAAGACCGAGGAACAGGGAGCCGACGTGCGAAACCGTCGAATAGGCCAGCATGCGCTTGAGGTTGGTCTGCACCAGCGCGATCAGGTTGCCGACGACCAGCGACAGCGCCGCCAGCACGGCCAGCATCGGCTGCCAGTATTCGCCCAGCGCGCCCGCGCCCATGTCGAGGATGCGGATCGCCATCGCGAACGCAGCCAGCTTGGGCGCGGAACCGATGAACAGGGTGATCGGGGTCGGCGCGCCGTGGTACACGTCCGGCAGCCACATGTGGAACGGCGCGGCACCGAACTTGAAGGCGATGCCGGCAACCATGAAGGCCACGCCGGTCACCAGCATCAGCGGCTGCGCCACCGTGGGCGCGGTGACGCCGATGACGGCCAGATCGACGCTGCCGGTTGCGCCATAGACCAGCGACATGCCGTACAGCAGCATGCCCGAGGCCAGCGCACCCAGCACGAAGTACTTCATCGCCGCTTCGGAAGCCAGCGGGCTGTCGCGGTCAACGGCAACCAGCGCGTAGGAACACAGCGCCAGCATTTCCAGGCCCAGATAGACCATCACCAGGCTGCCGGCGGAGATCAGCAGCATCATGCCGAGCACCGCGAACAACACCAGCACCGACACTTCGCCCTTGTACAGGCCGCGCTCGCGCAGGTACGGCCAGACGTAGAGCAGCGCCACCGCCGACACCGCGCACACGCCGACCTTCAGCACGTCGGCCATGCCATCGCGCACGAACATCCCGGCCAGCACGGTGGCATCACCGCCGCCAACGCCAGTGGCGACCAGCACCGCAACCAGCACCAGCGCGGCCACAGCCAGCAGATGGGTGATGACGCGCTGCTTCTCGCCAAAGAACAGGTCGAGCATCAGCACCGCGAACGCGGCACCCAGCAGCACCAGCTCCGGGATCAGCGGCAGCAGCTCGGCGGCGGGCGGCATGGCGAGGGAGGCCTGCATCGTCGTCATTTCCTCAGAGTTTCGTCGCGGCGAGCTGGCTCGCCAGTTGCGCGATGGACGGCTCCATCAGGTCGGTCAGCGGCTTGGGCCAGATGCCCAGCAGCAAGGTGCCGATGGCGAACACGCCCAGCACGATCCATTCGCGTGCATTGATGTCGGTGAGTTCGGCAACGTGGGCATTGCCGACATCGCCCCAGATCACCCGCTTGGTCAGCCACAAGGTGTAGCCGGCACCGATGATGAGGGTGAAGGCGGCGGCGAACGCCACCATCGGCTGGTACTGGAAGCTGGCAAGGATGACCATGAACTCGCCGACGAAGCCGGACGTCCCCGGCAGGCCGGAATTGGCCATCGCGAAGAACACCCAGAACAACGCAAACCACGGCATCACGTTGGCAACGCCGCCGTAGTCGGCGATCTGGCGGCTGTGCATGCGGTCGTACAGCACGCCAACGCAGGAGAACATCGCGCCGGACACGAAGCCATGCGAAATCATCTGCACCATCGCGCCCTGCAGGCCGAGCTGCGCGCCATCCATGTTGCCGGCATCACGCACCAGTGCGAAGGCTATGAAGGTACCCAGCGTCACGAAGCCCATGTGCGAAACCGACGAATAGGCGATCAGCTTCTTCATGTCGTCCTGCACCAGCGCGACCAGGCCGACATAGACCACCGCGATCAGCGACAGCGCGATCACCAGCCATGCGTATTCATGACCGGCATCCGGCACGATCGGCAGCACGAAGCGCAGAAAGCCGTAACCGCCGATCTTCAGCATGATCGCAGCCAGGATCACCGAGCCCGCAGTCGGCGCTTCGACGTGCGCGTCGGGCAGCCATGTATGCACCGGGAACATCGGCACCTTCACCGCGAACGCGGCGAGGAAAGCAAAGAACAGCCACGTCTGCTCGGTCATGCCCAGCGGCAGCGCGGCCATGTCTGCCAGCTGCCAACTGCCGCCCTTCAGGTACAGATAGACCAGCCCGACCAGCATGAACACCGAGCCGAGGAAGGTGTAGAGGAAGAACTTGACCGATGCATACACCCGGCGCGGGCCACCCCAGACGCCGATGATGATGAACATCGGGATCAGCATGCCTTCGAAGAAGACGTAGAACAGGATTGCATCCAGCGCGCTGAACACGCCGATCATCAGGCCTTCGAGGATCAGCAGTGCGGCGTAGTACTGGCTGACGCGCTTGTCCACCGCGCCCCATGCACCGATCAGGGTCAGCACCATGGTCAGCGTGGTCAGGCCGATCAGTGCCAGCGAGATGCCGTCCGCACCAATGTGGTACTGGATGTCGTAGGCCGGGATCCATGCCCACTGCTCGACGAACTGCATCGCCGGGTTTGCCATCTCGAAGCCGGCGAACAGCGGGATGCTGAGCGCGAACGTCGCCAGCGCGAACGCCAGCGCCGTCCAGCGCGCGGCCTGCGGACGTGTGTTGCCCGCCAGCAAAGTGAACACGCCGCCGAGGATCGGCAGCCAGATCAACAGACTGAGCAGGGGCCAGTGGGTCACGCTTGCGGTATCCATCAGGAAGTCGGTTCGGGCTTACTGCCAGTAGTGCCTGAGCAGCGCCAGCAGCGCGACCAGGCCCAGGATCATGGCGAAGGCGTAGTGGTACAGGTAGCCGGATTGCAGCTTGCGGGCCAGCGAGGCGACCAGGCCGACAAGGCTGGCGCTGCCGTTGACCGCAACGCCGTCGATCAGGCGGGTGTCGATTTCGCGCGAGAGCTTGCCCAGCTTCACGCCACCGCCGGCAAGGCCGCTGATCCACAGCGTGTCCATGCCGTACTTGTTTTCGAGGATGCGGATCGGCAGGCGCAACGCATGCGCGACCCTGGCCGGCAGCTCCGGCTTCCACCAGTACATCACCGTCGCCAGCGCGAAGCCAGCCACCACCAGCCAGAACGCGGGCGCGGTGAAACCGTGCAATGCAAAGGCGACCGGGCCGTGCCACATCTCTTCCTTCAGGAAGGCCATCACGTCATGCGTGGACAGCACCTGGATTGCACCCGCGAAGAACGGCGTTGCTTCGTGATGACCGCCCATGTCGGTGCCGAACAGCATCGGACCGGCGGTGAAGTAACCGATCAGGATCGACGGGATCGCCAGCAGGATCAGTGGCAGCGTGACCACCCACGGTGACTCATGCGGCTCGTGTACGCCGTGGTGACCGTGGCCGTGGTCGTCGTGATGCGGGTCGTGACCGTGACCGTGATCGTCATGCGCATCGCGGAAGCGTTCCTTGCCGAAGTAGGTCATGTACAGCAGGCGGAAGCTGTAGAACGAAGTCACGAACGCGCCCAGCAGCACCGCCCAGTAGGCATAGGTGCCCACCCAGCCGGCACCTGCCGCGCCGTGCTTGGCGGCTTCGATGATGGTGTCCTTCGAATAGAAACCGCTGAAGAACGGCGTGCCGATCAGCGCCAGCGTGCCGATCACGCTGGTCCAGAAGGTGACCGGCATGTACTTGCGCAGGCCACCCATCTTGCGCATGTCCTGCTCGTGGTGCATGCCGATGATGACGCTGCCGGCGGCCAGGAACAGCAGCGCCTTGAAGAAGGCATGCGTCATCAGGTGGAACACCGCGGCGGAGTACGCCGACACGCCCAGCGCCACCGTCATGTAGCCAAGCTGCGACAGCGTGGAATACGCCACCACGCGCTTGATGTCGTTCTGCACCATGCCGATCAGGCCGGTCCAGAACGCGGTGGTCGCACCGATGAACAGGATGAAGTGCAGCGCCGTTTCCGACAGCTCGAACAGCGGCGACATGCGCGCCACCATGAAGATGCCGGCGGTCACCATCGTTGCCGCGTGGATCAGCGCGGAGATCGGAGTCGGGCCTTCCATCGAATCCGGCAGCCAGACATGCAGCGGCACCTGCGCCGACTTGCCCATCGCGCCGATGAACAGGCAGATGCAGATGATCGTGGCCACCGACCATTCATGGCCGACGAAGATCGACACCGTAACGCCTTCAATCGCGCTCTTGTTGGCGAAGGCCGTGGCGTAGTCCAGCGTGCCCAGCCAGTACAGCACGCCACCGATGCCCAGCAGGAAGCCGAAGTCACCGACGCGGTTGACCAGGAAGGCCTTGAGGTTGGCGAACACCGCGCTGGGCTTCTTGAACCAGAAACCGATCAGCAGGTACGACACCAGGCCCACTGCTTCCCAGCCGAAGAACAACTGCAGGAAGTTGTTGCTCATCACCAGCATCAGCATGCTGAAGGTGAACAGCGAGATGTAGCTGAAGAAGCGGTGGTAGCCGTCGTCTTCGGCCATGTAGCCGATGGTGTAGATGTGTACCAGCAGCGAGACGAAGGTGACCACCACCATCATCATCGCGGTCAGCTTGTCCACCATGAAGCCGACGTGCGCCGCATAGCCGCCGGTCTGGAAGAAGGTGTACAGGTTCTGGTTGAACGGTTCTGCGCCGTGCAGCAACTGCCACAGCACATGCGCCGACAGCGCGCAGCTTGCGGCCACGCCGAGGATGGTGACGGTATGCGCGCCGGCACGGCCGATCTTCCTGCCGAACAGGCCGGCCAGGATGCTGCCCAGCAGCGGCAGCAGCACGACCAGCAGGAGTTGGGTCTTGGAGAGAAGCATTCCGTCAGCCCTTCAGCGTGTCGATGTCCGCAACGTCGATCGTGCGGCGGTTGCGGAACAGGGTGACCAGGATCGCCAGGCCAATCGCGGCCTCGGCGGCGGCCACCGTCAGGATGAAGAACACGAAGATCTGCCCCACCGCATCACCGTGGGCACGCGAGAACGCCACGAAGTTGATGTTCACCGAGAGCAGCATCAGCTCCAGCGACATCAGCAGCATGATCACGTTCTTCCGGTTCAGGAAGATGCCGGCCACGCTGATGCAGAACAGCACCGCGCCCAGCGTCATGTAATGGCCAAGGCTGAGGCCAGTCAGGATGCCGCTCATGGCGTGCCCTCCCCTTCCTGCACGGGCGTGGGCGGCAGTTCCGCCGGCATGCTCACCATGCGGATGCGATCCTGCGCGCGGGTACGCGCCTGTTCGGAAGGATTCTGGTGGCGCGCACCGGGGCGACGGCGCAGGGTCAGCATCACCGCCGCGATCACCGCCACGGTCAGGATCACCGCCGCGACTTCGAACGGCAGCATGAAGCCGGTGAACAGCGCGCGTGCCAGCCACGTGGTGTTCGGCACGTCGCCGGCATCAGCCAGCGGCGTGTCGGTGGCTGCGCGCACGCCGATCAGCACCAGCATCTGCACCAGCATCACCACCGCCACGACCAGCCCGACCGGCAGGTAGCGCACGAAACCCTCGCGCTTGGGCGCCATGTCCACGTCCAGCATCATCACCACGAACAGGAACAGCACCATCACCGCGCCCACATAGACCAGCACCAGCACGATGCCGAGGAACTCGGCACCGCCGACGATCCAGGTGCAGGCCACCGAGAAGAAGGTCAGTACCAGCCACAAGGTGGCGTGTACCGGGTTGCGTGCGCTGATGGTGGCCAGCGCGGCAACCGCCGCAGTGGCGGCGAAGGCGATGAAGGCAAGGGTCGGGAAATCGAAAGCCATGTCAGTCCTGCCTCAACGGAACGGCGCGTCGGCGGCGCGGCGCTCGGCGATTTCCGCCTCGAGGCGATCGCCGATGGCCAGCAGCTGCGGCTTGGTCACGATGTTCTGGCCGCGCCGGTCGAAGTGGTATTCGTGGACATGCGTTTCCACGATGGAATCCACCGGGCAGCTTTCCTCGCAGAAGCCGCAGTAGATGCACTTGAACAGATCGATTTCGTAGCGCGTGGTGCGGCGGGTGCCGTCCTCGCGCTGCTCGGAATCGATGGTGATCGCCAGCGCCGGGCACACCGCTTCGCACAGCTTGCAGGCGATGCAGCGTTCCTCGCCGTTGGCATAGCGGCGCAGCGCATGCACGCCACGGAAGCGCGGCGACTGCGGGGTCTTTTCCATCGGGTACATCAGCGTGTACTTGGGACGGAACAGGTACTTGAACGTCAGCCACAGGCCACCAAGCAGTTCCAGCAGCAACAGGCTCTTGAAGTAGGAAACGATTCTGCCCATGGTCTTACTGCCCCGCCTGCAGGATGCCGAAATAGACCAGCAGTGCGGTCACCGCGATCCAGGCGATGGTGATGGGAATGAACACCTTCCAGCCCAGCCGCATGATCTGGTCGTAGCGGTAGCGCGGGAACGCGGCGCGGAACCAGATGAAGCAGCTTGCGAAGACAAACACCTTGGCGAGCAGCCACCACCAGCCGTCCACCGACAGGAAGGGAATACCCCAGCCCTGGAACGGCGACAGCCAGCCACCCATGAAGAAGATCGCGGTCAGGAAGCTGACCAGGATCATGTTGGCGTATTCGGCCAGGAAGAACAGCGCGAACTGCGAACCCGAATACTCCACCATGTGGCCGGCGACGATTTCCGATTCGCCTTCCACCACGTCGAACGGCGCGCGGTTGGTTTCGGCCACGCCGGACACGAAATACACCACGAACAGCGGCAGCAGCGGCAGCCAGAACCACTCAAGGAACCCGGCATTGCCGGACTGCGCCATCACGATCTCGGACAGGTTCAGGCTGCCGGCGGCGATCATCACGCCGACCAGCGCAAAGCCCATCGCGATTTCGTAGCTCACCACCTGCGCAGCGGCACGCATCGCGCCGAGGAAGGCGTACTTCGAGTTGGACGCCCAGCCGGCAAGGATGATGCCGTACACGCCCAGCGAGGTCATCGCCAGCAGGTACAGCAACCCGGCGTTGGCATTGGACAACACCAGTTGCGCATCGAACGGCACCACCGCCCACGCGGCAAACGCCGGCACCAGTGCGATCAGCGGCGCAAGCCGGAACAGGAAGGGATGCGCCACGGCAGGCTGCAACACCTCCTTGAACAGCAGCTTGAACACGTCGGCGAAGGCTTGCAGGATGCCCCAGCCGACGTACATCGGCCCGTGGCGAACGTGCATCCAGCCGATCAGCTTGCGCTCCCACACCACGTAAAACGCGACGGTCACGATCACCGGCACGGCGATGGCAAGGATCTTCAGCACGATCCAGACCAGCATGCCGATCTCGCCGAACGACAGCAGCATGTCGCGCAGCGGTTCGATCACATGCGTCATCAGCGGATTGATGCTCATGCGCGTGCAACCTCCACGCGGGTAGATGCCGCAAGCGGCGCGGTTGCCCCAAAGCCGGTTTCAACCCAGACGCAGCCCGGTGCGACGCGCGCATCGACCACGACCTGCAAGGTGGCATTGCCGCTGCCGGTGGACAGCTTCGCCATCGCGCCATCGCTGATGCCGGATGCGGACGCATCGGCGGGATTCAATGCCACGCACGGCCCGCCATTGAGCGGATGCGCCTGCAATGCCTCGGCGCGGCGGGTCACCGCATCCACGCGGTAGATCGCCTGCGAGGCCACGACTTCAAGGCCTTTCTCGTCACTCCCGCGAAGGCGGGAGTCCATGGACGTTTGTGCAACAGCAAGGGCAACGTCCTTGGGTTGGACAGCCATTCGGCTGTCAGACGCGGCACGCCTACGCGGGAACGACGCCATCGAAGCACGCAAACCCGCCAGATCGGTGAAGCCAAAGCCGCCGAGCTGCAACTCGTCCGCCAGCGCGCGCAGCACGCGCCAACCGGCATGCGCCTGCCCCGGCAGCTTGCCGGCGACGGAGGCGAACTGATCCACGCCATCGAGATTAGTCAGGGTGGCATCGACTTCCGGCAGCGCGCCGATCGGCAGGATCACGTCGGCCACGCGGCGGGTGCTCTGGCAGGCGAACTGGCTGAACGCCACCACCTGCGCACTGCCCAGCGCCTTCAGCGCGGTCAACTGGTCGGCGAAATCCAGACCCGGCTCAATGCCGTACAGCACATAGGCCGAACGCGGATCGCGCAGCATCGCCTGCGCGTCGCGCGCGGTCGGCAGCACGCCGTGGCGCGACAGGCCCAGCGCATTCGCGCCCTGCGGGATGCGGCACAGCTTCGCGCCCTTCGCGGCGGCGAAATCGGCAGCGGCCTTGCGGATGGCAGCGGCATGCGGGCCGTTTTCGGCCACACCACCGACGATCACCGCGACGCTGCCGGCATCGCCCAGTTCGATCTTGCCGATGGCGGCGGCAAGCTGCGACGGCGCGACGATCTGCTTGCCTGCAAGGGCGAAAGTGAAGTCGAAATCGACCGGATTGACGACGTGGATCTTCGCACCGCGCTTGCTCGCCTTGCGCAGACGCTGGTGCAGCAGCGGCACTTCAAAACGGACGTTGCTGCCGATCACGACGATGGCGTCGGCCTGCTCGATCTCCGCGACCGGCATTGCGAAGGCTTCGGCATGCGCGCCGTCGGTCAGGTCAAGCTGGCCGATGCGATGGTCGATGTTGCCGCTGCCCAGTGCTTCGGCCATGCGCGCCAGCAGCGCGCCTTCCTCGTTCGAGGTGGCCGGGTGCGCCAGCACGCCGAGCTTGTCGCCCGCGTGCATTCCGTTTGAATGCTGGCGCAAAATTTGCGCGGCCTTTGCCAGCGCTTCATCCCAGCTTGCTTCGCGGAAGCCTTCGCCGTCGCGGATGAGCGGCACCGTCGCACGGTCATCGGCATACAGGCCTTCGTGCGCATAGCGGTCGCGATCCGACAGCCAGCACTCGTTCACCGCTTCGTTGTCGCGCGGCACGCTGCGCAGGATGTCACCGCGGCGCACGTGGTGGAACAGGTTGCTGCCCAGCGCGTCGTGGTAGCCCAGCGACGGGCGCGCGGTCAGTTCCCACGGGCGCGCCTTGAAGCGGAACACCTTGTTGGTCAGCGCGCCCACCGGGCACACGTCGATCACGTTGCCGGACAGCTCTGTGGTCAACGGCTTGCCGTCGTAGGTGCCGATCTGCAGGTTCTCGCCACGCTGCATGCCACCCAGTTCATAGGTGCCGGCGATGTCCGCGGTGAAGCGCACGCAGCGGGTACACTGGATGCAGCGGGTCATCTCGGTGGCGACCAGCGGCCCCATGTCCTCGTCAGCGACCACGCGCTTGCGCTCGACGAAGCGGCTGACCGAGCGGCCGTAGCCCAGCGACAGGTCCTGCAATTCGCACTCGCCGCCCTGGTCGCAGATCGGGCAGTCCAGCGGGTGGTTGATGAGCAGGAA
>NZ_JASGED010000036.1:0-9223 GCF_047606765.1 Thermomonas sp.
ACCCGCGAGGGCAACGACTTCTACCACGAGATGATCGAGTCCGGCGTGGTCAACCAGGACAAGCCGGAAGAGTCCAAGGTCGCGATGGTCTACGGCCAGATGAACGAGCCGCCGGGCAACCGCCTGCGCGTGGCGCTGACCGGCCTGACCATGGCCGAGTACTTCCGCGACGAGAAGGACGCCAGCGGCAAGGGGCGCGACGTGCTGTTCTTCGTGGACAACATCTACCGCTACACGCTGGCCGGTACCGAAGTGTCGGCGCTGCTGGGTCGCATGCCGTCGGCGGTGGGTTACCAGCCCACGCTGGCCGAGGAAATGGGCGTGCTGCAGGAGCGCATCACCTCGACCAAGACCGGTTCGATCACCTCGATCCAGGCCGTGTACGTGCCCGCGGACGACCTGACCGACCCGTCGCCGGCCACCACCTTCGCCCACCTGGATTCGACCGTGACCCTGTCGCGTTCGATCGCCTCGCTCGGCATCTACCCGGCGGTGGATCCGCTGGACTCGACCAGCCGCCAGATGGATCCGAACGTCATCGGCCACGAGCATTACGAGACCGCCCAGCGCGTCCAGCAGACCTTGCAGAAGTACAAGGAACTGAAGGACATCATCGCGATCCTCGGCATGGACGAGCTGTCGGAAGAAGACAAGCTGGCCGTGTCGCGCGCGCGCAAGATCGAGCGCTTCTTCAGCCAGCCGTTCCACGTGGCCGAAGTGTTCACCGGCTCGCCGGGCAAGTACGTCTCGCTGAAGGACACCATCCGCGGCTTCAAGGGCATCTGCGATGGCGAGTACGACCACCTGCCGGAGCAGGCGTTCTACATGGTCGGCACCATCGAGGAAGCCGCCGAGAAGGCCAAGAAGCTCGCGGCGTAATCGTAATAACGTAGGGGCAGGCCCCATGCCTGCCCATGAAAGGTAAAGACATGGCATCCACCATCCGTTGCGACATCGTCAGCGCCGAGCAGGAAATCTTCCGTGGCGAGGCCGAGCTGGTCGTCGCCACTGGCGAACTGGGCGAGCTGGGCATCGCGCCCAGGCATGCACCGCTGATTACCCGCCTGAAGCCGGGCAAGGTCGTGGTGACCGTGCCGGGCGGCGAGAAGCTGGACTTCGCCATCTCCGGTGGCATCCTGGAAGTGCAGCCGACGGTGGTGACGGTGCTGGCCGACACCGCGATCCGCGCCGAGGACATCGACGAAGCGGCAGTGCGCAAGGCCAAGGAAGAAGCCGAGCGCGTGCTGGCCAACCGCAGCGAAGCGATGGACGTGGCCGAAGCACAGCAGCGCCTGGCCGAAGTCACGGCGCAGTTGCAGGCACTGGAACGCCTGCGCAAGAACCTCAAGCATTAATCGACGCGCGATATCGCATCATTGAAACGCCGGCCCAGTGCCGGCGTTTTGTTTTTGCGTCTTCGATGGAGAGCTGTCAGCCAGATGCGGATATGCATGGCAATGCGTCAGCCTGCAATATCTCAGAGCGCGTTCTGTTTCCGGTCGTTTGCTTGATCGGCTTGCGCTTGCACGTTGTTCTCGAAAAGAGTGCGGAACGTCTTGGTGGTGTAGGTCAGCAGCATCGTGTCCGATACATGCGGGGCGTCCAGATGCACCCAACTGTCGCCCTGTTCAAACACCGCACTCCCAAAATCCATGAAGGAATTGTAGTTCTGGCGAACCCGGTGGTACTTGCTGCTGAGCGTACCGATCGCCTGGCCGACCTCCTTGGTTTCCATCCGGTTGCCCCGTGAAAACAACAGCATTGCCGCCTGCATGTTTCCCTCGGGGTCGTAGATCAGCATCGCTTTCTGCAAACCTTCGATGTTCAGGTCATTGCCGTTGATCTCGTAAACAACGCCGTCTGCATTTGTATCCGCGATGCCGTCTGCATCTGTATCAACGATGGCGGGCGTTGGGCGAACGCCCAGTACCTGCTCCGCGCCTTCCAGATTGGAATAACCAAGTTCCAGCCCAAGCGGCATGGCGTTGACCGGCTCGGCGCGCGCGACACGCGGCTCCACCTTCGGCGCGGAAGGCTTGTCCGTCGCCTGTTTGGCTGCTGCGGTTTTATTGCTGGATGGATCCGTCGGGTTGCAGGCGGCAACCATCAGGACAAGCCCAAGCAGCACTAGGTTCTTGTGCATGACCATTTACTCCAGTTGTAGTGAGGCCACTCGTAGTGAGGCCGGCGCGTCAGCAGCCGCCGGAATCCCATTCAAACTGGTTGGTCAGCGGGTTCCATTTCTGCTGCGCCTGAAAGCGTACGCGCTTGCCGTTTGAATACACGCGGTAGCAGTCGCCGTTGCGACAATTCGTGTTGCATGTGGTGTAACCGGGGCGTGGTGCCGGCTTGGCCGGCCAGGGATCATTACCGCCGCTCACCTGTGCCGTACGCGCGGGTGTCGGAGTTTGCAGCACGGTTTCGGACAGATAGCCAAGCCGGTAGCCGGACTCGACGAAGACTTCCCGCCAGCCCGGGCTGGGCGTGTCGATGGGATACACGCGGGTACCCTTGGGCAGGCTGATGAGCACCTTGGCATCAGTGGAAGGCTGCGCGCGCAGGTTGGCGCTGGCGCTGGCAACCGTGGCATGGCTGCGCTCCGGCAGCAGCGCCTTGATGTTCCCCATCGCGAGTTCATTTCCCTGCTGCGCGGACTTGGCATACCAGTAAAGCGCCGATGCCGTATTGCGTTCGACACCCTTGCCTTCGAAATAGGCAACGCCGGTGTTGTTTTGTGCGCTGGCATCTCCAAGCTCGGCGGCCTTGAGCTTCCATTTGAAGGCTGTCTGCGGGTCGCTTTCGTCAAGCAGCAGACTCGCGTTGTACATGGACGCAGTGCTTCCTGCCTCGGCTGCACGCTGGTAGTGCTGCAGTGCAAGTTTCAAATCCTTTTGCACGCCGAGCCCATTGCTGTACATGTAGCCCATGCCGAAGTCGCCGTTTGTCGTTTCGCCAGTTTCAGCCTCTTCGCGATACAGCTTCATTGCACGTGCGTAGTCCGTGGCGGTTCCCCAGCCATTCCTCAGCAAATCGGCAAGCCGCCATTTCGCAGGCGCATGATTCCGGGCCACGGCCATTTCATACCAACGCGCAGCGGCAGCGTGATCCTTGGGCATGCCTAGTCCGTCTTCTGCAAGGATGCCAAGGTTGGTTTGCGCGCGGGGATCTCCCTGTTTTGCAGCCTTGATGTACCAGTGGATCGCCTGCTGGTAGTTCTGAGCTAGCCCAATGCCATATGCGTAACGAACGCCAAGTGCGTTTTGCGCATCGGCATCACCCTGATCTGCCGCCGTTTGCAGCAGGTTGATGGCGCGCCGCAGATCATCGGGCGGGTCTGCTTTGCCGTCCGAAAGGAGAACGCCGAGATTGTGCATGGCGGGCAGATGGCCCTTCGCTGCGGCCTTTTCGTACCAGATGGCGGCTTGGTTCCCGTCCTTGGGTACGCCGCTGCCGTGAGTGTATGCAAGCCCCATGGCGAATTCGGCTGGCGCATGGCCTTTCTGGGCAGCGCGGCTGAACCATTGAACCGCCAGCGGGTAATTGCGCTCGATACCGGGAAGCGTCTGGTCGTAATAGACCGCCCCCAGACCAAATTGCGCTTCGGCATCCCCGGCTTCGGCACCCGCCTGCAATCTCGCCAGCACATCGTTTTCAGCCGCAGGCTTTGTGGGTTCGGTCTGCGTGCTTGCGCTCGCTTGATTGGTGCCGGGGGCGGGTTGCGCCAGCAGCGCCCATGCAGGCATCAGGCAGCAGGCGAAGAGTGCAACGCGAATGGATTTGGATGGCATGAGCGTTCTCGGCAAGGCAGGCATGAACCGCCTGCGACAGGTCTGTGAATCTGCTGGTTGCGGGTGCTGCGATGCGGGCGGCGACAGACTATGGCTTGCCCGGGCGATCCCGATAAATAACGGAATCGTATATAACAAAAGCGACTATAGCGTAGCCGCGCACTTGTTGCGCGACTATGGCCAAGACCCTCCACCGCCAAGAGAACGAGATTTTCCGCGAGCACCTTCGGCGCGCGCGGGAAGATGCGGGTTTGACGCAGGCGGACCTCGGGCAGGCCGTCGGGCGGACGCAGGTCTTCATCAGCCACGTTGAACGGGGCGTGCGCCGGCTGGATGCGGTTGAACTGCTGGAACTGTGCCGCGCGATGGGTGTGGATATGGCGTCCTTCATCGCCGCGTTCCAGCAGGAGGCCGATGCACTGCCAAAAAAGCGCGCGCCGCAGGCCAGGCGAACCGGGACGCCGCGCAGCGGGAAGTGACGGCAGTCCGGCAATCGGATTCATTCGTCCAACCCTGCCGCCCGCAGCACCACACGGCACAGCACCGCACGAAACAGGGGATCGCCCCCGGTGGCGGCAAACGCTGTTTCCAGTTGACGCAGCAAGGCCTCACCACGACCCGTGGGCGAGAGCTGGCATCTTCGCAACTTGTGCCAGATGGCCCGGGTCAGCATCAGATCGGCCTCGCGCGTGGGCCAGCCGCTGCGGCTTGACCATGCGACTGCTTGCCCAATCAAGGCATCAACGGAGGACGGGTGTTCTTCATGGGGCGGCATCTTCGGGCTCCGGGGCATGCCATGACGCCGCGCCAATACCCGGCGGGCGTCATGTCTGGAACCCCAGAATTGCGGGCGAAGTCCGCCCTGCTTCAGGGCGCGGCTTTTTGCACGTTTTGGATCGTGCCTGCGGTGAAGGCCACCCAGCCGTCAACGCTTGCGATACACCCAATGCCGCGACAGCAAAAAGCCGATGCCGCCAGTCAACATGTCGGCGGCGGGCTTGAGCAATTGCGCCGTGCGCAGGCCGAAGGCATCGTCCAGATGGGCGACGATCCCGGTGTTCAGCGCGGTCAGGGCGACCCACATCACGATGAAGCGCAACGCCGCATGCCGGCCCACATGGGTATCGTCGGCGGCGAAGGTCCATTTGCCGTTCAACCAGAACCCCAGCACCGCCCCGCACAGGCGACCGATCACGTTGGCCGGTTCCACCGGCATGACCCACTGGCTGAGCGTCAGCATCAGCGCGTATTCCAGCAGCCATTGCAGGCCACCGACGACGGCGTAAAAGGCAGCATGGCGGCGCAGGGTCATGGCTGGGCATTGTCCGGCATGCGCGCTGGCGATGCACCGGGCGCATGCGGCAATCGCTAGAATCTGCCGATGCCAACCGGAAACCTTCCATGAGCGCACCACTGCACGTCATCGTCCTTGCCGCCGGCGAGGGCAAGCGCATGAAATCCACGGTGCCGAAGGTGCTGCAGAAGATCGCGGGTCGCCCGATGCTGGCGCATGTGGTCGATGCCGCGCGCGCGCTGTCGCCTGCCGGCATCCACATCGTCCATGGGCACGGTGGCGATCAGGTGCGTACCGCATTCGCCGAGCAGAGTGACATTGCATGGGCGGAACAGGCGCAGCAGCTTGGCACCGGTCATGCCGTGCAGCAGGCGATGCCGGGCGTGCCCGATGGTGCGCAGGTGCTGGTGCTGTATGGCGACGTGCCGCTGATCCGCGCGGAGACATTGCAGCGCTTGCTGGCTGCGCCGGGGCGGTTGGCGGTGCTGGTTGCCGATCTTGATGATCCCACCGGCTATGGCCGCATCCTGCGCGATGCCGAAGGGCGCGTCGGTGCCATCGTCGAGCAGAAGGATGCCAGCGAGGAGCAGCTGCGCATCCGCACCGTCAACACCGGCATCCTTGCCGCTGAATCCACCGCGCTGCGGCGCTGGCTGGAACACCTGCGCAACGACAACGCGCAGGGCGAGTACTACCTGACCGATGTGTTCGCGCAGGCAGCAGCGGAGTTCAGCGCGGCGGAGATGGTACACGTCGCCGATCCGCTGGAAACCGAAGGTGCCAACGATCCGTGGCAGCTCGCGCAGCTGGAGCGTGCCTACCAGACGCGGCAGGTGCGCAAGCTGTGTGCGGATGGCGCGCGCGTGGCCGATCCTGCGCGCATCGACATTCGCGGTACGGTGACCGTGGGGCGTGATGTCGAGATCGATGTCGATGTGGTGTTCGAAGGCGATGTCCAACTCGGTGATGGCGTGCGCATCGGCCCGTTCTGCCGGATCAGGGATGCGGTGCTGGGCGCAGGCACGGAAGTCCGTGCGCATTGCGATATTGACGGCGCGCGCTGCGAAGGCGCGGTGCAGATTGGCCCGTATGCGCGCCTGCGCCCCGGTACCGTGCTGGCCGATGGCGCGCACATCGGCAACTTCGTCGAAACCAAGAACACGACGATTGGCGTGGGCAGCAAGGCCAACCACCTGACCTATCTGGGTGATGCCATCGTCGGCGCTGGCGTGAACGTGGGTGCCGGCACCATCACCTGCAATTACGACGGTGCCAACAAGTTCACCACCACCATCGCGGACAAGGCCTTCATCGGTTCCAACAGCGCACTGGTGGCACCCGTGACCATCGGCGAAGGCGCGACGATTGCCGCCGGTTCCACCATCACCAAGGATGCGCCCGCCGGCAAGCTGACCGTTGCGCGCACGAAGCAATCAACGCTGGAAGGCTGGCAGAGGCCGGTGAAGAAATCATAGGGTGGGGTTTACCCCACCGATGCATTTCGGCACGTCGCATGCAATCGACGGCGCGCGCTTTCCATGAGGTGAGGCAAACCCCGCGTTACGACAGCAACAGATTGGTGAACGGTCGCGTGTTCTTCCAGCGGTAGCCGGAAAAATCGCGCAGGTCGGTGGACAGGATGCGGCCTTCGCCCAGTTGTTCGGCAAGGATCACCAGCGAGGCATCGGCCAGATCCATCGGCAAGTCGCGATAGCGGCGCATCAGCGCGGCAGCGCGCAGCAGCGCATCGTCTGGCGGTTCCGGTACCGTGCAAGCGCCCTGTGCCACGGCATCCATGAACTCCAGCGCCTGATGCATGCCGATGCGGGCAACCAGCAGGTGCGTCACTTCGGTCAGTACCGGCCAGGTGCTGACGAAACCTTCGCCAGCCCAGCGCTGCGCAGCGGCGCGCGCGGCGGCGTGGTGGCGGTCGCGGCGGTTGCCCAATGCAATCCAGAAACCGCTGTCGGCAAGGATCACGGGCCGTCCTGCACGCGCAGCGGAATCTTGTCTTCCAGCGCTTCGGTCAGGTAGGCCTTGTAGTTGGAGGACAGGTCTTCCGGGCCATCGCCTGCGCCGATGTAGCCGGCCAGCAGCGCCAGCGGGTCGCGCTTCGGGCGCAGATGCGCGGCGTGGTATTCGCGCAGTGCATCGCGCAGCAGGTCGGATGCCGAGCCACCGCTGCGTTCCAGCAACTGCTGGTAGCGCAGGGCATCCTCGCCGGTCAGGCGGGCATTGATGCGGACGTCAGTGCTGGACATGGCGGTGTGGCCGGATGGGTTGTCATAAAGTTATGACAAGACGATGGCGATGTCAAACCCGGCAAAACCCATCGGGTGGGGTTTACCCCACCATCAACCCATCAAACGACGTGCAAGCAGTGGTGGGATGAATTCCGCCCTATGGCAGCACCATCGCCACGCACAGCCCGCCGCCCTGTCGATTCAGCAGGGCGATGCGCCCGCCGTGCGCCTCGGCGATTTCGCGCGCCAGCGCCAGCCCAAGCCCGGTGCCATGGCGCTTGGTGGAATAAAACGGCAGGAGTGCGTTGGCGAGTACCGCCTCGTTCATGCCGCTGCCGCGATCCAGCACCTCGATCCGCCAGCCGTCCGGCATGCGCCGCACCGATAGTTTCACTTCATCCGGTGGCGATCCGGATTCGTGCGCGTTCTTCAGCAGGTTGATGAGCGCCTGTTCAAGCTGCGCGGTGTCGAAGCGGGCGATGCCGTCCTCGGGCTGCAACTCGTCGGTGAATGCCACTTGCGCACGCAACTGCGCGATGAAAGGTCGCCACGGCACCGGCTCGCTGCGCGGTGCAGGCAGTTTGGCGAAGCGCGCGTAGTCGCGGATGAAGCCTTCCAGATGCCGCGCACGATCCTCGATGGTGGCAAGCGCAGCGGGCAGGCGCTCATGCTGGCCACGGCGCAACAGTTCCGCGCCGGAATGCGCGAGCGATGCGATGGGTGCCAGCGAGTTGTTGAGTTCATGGCTGATGACGCGGATCACCTTCTTCCACGTCTGCACTTCCTGCCGTCGCAGTTCGGCAGTGAGCTGGCGCAACAGCACCAGTTCGTGGATGCGGCCATTGAGGCGGAAGCTGCGCCGCGACAGGTGGTAAATGTCCTCGTCGTCGTCCTCGCCGACGGTGAACATGCCATCGCCGCCGCGCTCGAAGGCGTCGCGCACGGCGGGATCGGCTGCCGTCAGCACGTCCTCGAAGGCGCGGCCTTCCAGCCGCTTGCCTTCGCCCAGCATGCGCCGCGCCGCAAGATTGCCCAGCACGACGCGGCGCGTTGCATCCACCAGCACCATCGCCACCGGCGTGTTCTGCACCATCGTGTCCAGCAGCAGTTCGCGCTGCACCAGCGCCAGCCGCTGCTCGCGCAGGGCATCACCGAGTGCGTTGTGGGCATCGACCAGTTCGATGAGATCGCTGGCCTTGTCCCAGGTGATGCCGAAGCTGAAATCACCGTCGCGGTAACTCGCAACCGTGCCGGCCAACGCACGGAACAGGGCGCGCATCGGCACCAGTGTGCGCCAGATGATGATGGCAACAATGCTGCCGATCACCCATGCAGCAATCAGCGCGCATGCCCAGACCGGAAGCCAGCGCGACAGCAGCCAGGTGGCGGCGGCAGTCGCGGCGATGCCAACCACCGCGATGGCGATCATGCGCACAGCAATGGGCAGGACGCGAAGGACGCGCATCAGCTTCGCGGAATGCCGAGCCGGTCCAGCCGGCGATACAAGGCCTGCCGCGACAGGCCAAGGTCGGCGGCGGCCTGTGCCAGCACACCGCCGTTGCGTGCGAGTGCAGCTTCGATCGTGGTGCGGTCGGGTTCATCGCCAGCGATGCCGACAGTTTCCGATGTTGCCGGCAATGCAAGATCGGTTGCTGCGATCACTGCATCGCGCGCCAGCAGTGCGGCGCGCTGCATCACGTTGCGCAGTTCACGCACGTTGCCAGGCCACGTGTGGCGTTGCAGTGCGCGCTGTGCATCCTCGCCCAAGCGTTTGCCATTGGGCAGAAAATGCCGCGCCAACGGCAGGATGTCGCGCGGGCGTTGTGCCAGCGGCGGCAACCGCAGTTCGATGCCGTTGAGGCGATAGAACAAATCCTCGCGGAAGCGGCCTTCGGCAA
>NZ_JASGED010000037.1:0-2585 GCF_047606765.1 Thermomonas sp.
AAGGCCTGCCACTTGGCGAGGCTTCGTCAAAATCTGCCCCAGTCAGCGGGCACCGATCGCCGTGCCGCGCGCAACGCCGTTGCGCGCCCGCCCCGTCGCCGCCCGGCCGAAGGCGGCGACGGGGCGATTTTGCTGTGGACGTTGAAACCGGGCGCGGCAGACCTGCCGCGCCCGGTTCGGGAAAAACCCCGGCGCCACGCGCCGGGGCCAGGTTGCGGAATCACGCGGCCAGTGCGTGAGCCCCCACCTCGTCGGCGGCATCTTCCTGCGCATCGTCATCGCTCGCCGCACCCGGCGCGCCTTCCGGCTCCGTGTGGTGCCCGGTCTGGAACACGGCAGGCATCCAGCCGCTCCCCTCGGCCAGTCGTTCGGCTTCGCTGGCAATGTCGCCCTTCTTGAGCTTCGACAGACGGGTGACGTGATCCGGGGCGTACTGCCCGACCGCTTCCAGAATCGCGGCCTTCGGTACGTGCTGGAAATAACCCTCGGCGGTCGGCTTCCACCATACGGCCATGTCCAGCCCCACGACCTGCGCCAGTTCCGCGCCGGGCTGGCGCTGCGTGGCGCGCGGCGTCACCACGTCCACCGTGGCCGCGACGCAGACGGCCAGCAGCCGCACCAGCTCGTCTTGCGACTTCGCCAGCAGCACCGCGAACAGTTCGGCGCTGCCCTCCGGCAAGGCTTCGCCCGCGACTTCCTGCAAGGTGCGCAGCGCCACGGCGGCAGACGATTCCGACACGTCCGGGGCAAGGCTTTCCAGCCGGTCTTGCACTTTCAGGCTCACGCCCAGCGGCAGGTCGTGGCCGTAGTGGCTTCCCTGCAAGACGGTCTGCACCATGCCATGCACCAGCGCGGCCAGCGCCACTTGCGGATGCCGGGCGACTTCGATTTGCAGCGCGGCGGTGCGGTGGGCGCTCAACCGCTGCGCCAGCTTGTCGGACATGGCGGCGGTCTTGGGCAGCCCCTCGCTGTCTCCGTCCTCGCCTTCGTCGTCGTTCCCGGCTTCCTCGCCGCTGAAACCTTGGCGCAGGCGTTCCAGCGTGCGCAGCGCCTTGGCCTCGGCCTCGCGCAGCAGGCCGCGATGGATGACGGCTTGCCCGTTGTGGTCGATGGTGACGATGGCACCGGCTGCGGCCTTCACGGTCGCGCTGTAGTCCTGCAAGCCATCTTCCAGCGTCTGCAACTGCTCGCCCACGGCTTCGCCTTCTTCCTGCAAGGCGTCGGCCTTTTCCTCGTCGTCGGCGTCCAGCGCGTCATCCACGGCTGCGGCCAGTTCCTGCATCTTGGATTGCAGCTTTTCGATGCGCTGCGCTTCGCGCTTGGTCGGTTCGCGCCGCTCCCTCGGCGCACGCTGGAAGGCGTGCAGGTCGGCATGGGTCACGCCCGGCGTGGCATCCACCCACGCCCAGCCTTCGGCCTTCACCTCGGCGGCGATGCCCGCCAGCCGGTCTTGCGCCAGCCGTTCCAGCAGCGCGGCATCGGTCAGATACACGCCCGCATCGCCTTCCGCGAACAGGTCGCGGCGGATGCCGCCGCCTGCGGCTTCGTAGGTGTCCAGCCCGACGAAACGCACCAGCGGATGACGGTAGGCGTCGATTTCCCTTTCGGTGAGGCGGTCGCGCAGCGCGGACGGCTGGCGCTGCCACGTTGGCGCGTCATAGAAGGCGCTTTCCTGCGCGGCGTGGTCGTCGGTGATGGCAAGGGCCATCAACTGATCGAGCGTCACGGCCTCGGCTCGGTAGTCGGCCAGCAAGCGCGGCGAGACGTTCGCCAGCTTCAAGCGGCGCTGAACCACCAGCGGGGACACGCTGAAATCCGCTGCAATGTCCTCGATGGGGCGGCCTTCGGCCACCAGCGCGGCGAAGGCTTCAAACTGGTCTGCCGGGTGCATCGCTTCGCGCTGCACGTTCTCGGTGAGGCTCGCGGTTCGGGCCGTGCCATCGGCCACCAGCAGGCAAGGCACCTCCCATTCCTTGCCAATGCGGTGCTTCTTCGCCAGCAGCTTCAATGCCGCAAGGCGACGGCCACCGGCCACGACTTCGTAATGCTCGCCATCGGCGGATGCAATCACGATCAGGTTTTGCAGCAGGCCGACACGCTGGATGCTGGCGGCGAGTTCGGGAATGGACATGCGCGGGGTCTTGCGCACGTTGCGGCCAGCAGGACGCGACACCAGCCGCGACAGCGGAACCAGAATCAGGTTCTTGGTCGGGTCGGCGGCTTCCAGCGGGATAGCGGCGGCGGTGTTGAGGGAGCGGGCTTCGGTTTGGGTAACGGCGTTCATGGTGATTCTCCAATCAATTGAAACAAGGGAATGGAAGGGAAGCCGCCCCTCCAGCGGGTGAAACATCGGAAGGGGTCAGGCTTTCAACTGGCGCAAGCCATCGGCCAGCATCCAGAGGGCGCGATTGAGGCGCACATCGGAATCAATGCCCTGCACTGGGCGGGTTTGCTGGCGGCGTCCGTTGGCACTGCGGCCATGCAATCCGCCTTTGGTCAGGTTTTCTTGCGCGCGGTTGAACACGCTCCACAAGTCCGGGCGGCGGTCGTCGAACCGGCGCGGCATCAGGATTTGCGATTCGGTG
>NZ_JASGED010000038.1:0-36613 GCF_047606765.1 Thermomonas sp.
GGGAATTGCGATTGCGATTCCGATCGTGGTCAGCGAGCGTGCCGATGTACTGGCGTTGCCGGAGCAGTTCCACTTCGGCCAAGGCATTGGCCTGGCGGTGCTGGCCGTGGTCGGCTGGCTGATCTACCGCACCGGCGCGAAGGCCAATCCGCACGCAACCTGACCGTCGTTCCCGCGAAGGCGGGAACCCATGGACTTTCGCGATGAATAACGTCCATGGATCCCCGCCTGCGCGGGGATGACGAGCGAGCATCGCAACTGCAACCGAAAGTACATCAAAGGATTCACCATGAACCTCCGCCACGCCATCCTTCCGTTTGCCCTCGCACTGTCATTGCCGCTCGCCGCCAACGCGGCGCAGCGCGGTTTCACCGTGCAGGACATGGCCTACATGGATCGCCATTCTGCGCCCACGCTGTCGCCGGACGGGCAGGTGTTGGTGTTTGCCAAGCGCGTGGTCAACAAGGACACCCACAAGTCGAGCACCTCGTTGTGGACACGCAATCTGGTGACGCGCGACAACGCGCCGCCAAAGCAGCTGACGCCGGAAGGCTGGAACGTCAATTCGCCCGCGTTCTCTGCGGATGGCGCAAGCGTGTATTTCCTCAGTGCGAAGTCCGGCTCGATGCAGCTGTATTCGATCCCGGTTGGTGGTGGCGAGCCGAAGCGCCTGACCGATTTCACGCTGGACGTGGATGGTTACAAGCTCTCACCCGATGGCAGCAAGGTCGCGCTGGCGTTCGCCGTGTTCCCCGATTGCAAGGCCGATCTTGCCTGCACGAAAAAGAAGCTGGACGAAGCCGCCGCGCGCAAGAGCACGGGCGTGGTGTTCGACCGCATGTTCATCCGCCACTGGGATACGTGGAACGATGGCCGTCTGAATCGCGTGTTCGCAGCATCATTGAATGGCGATGCGATGCTGACCTCGGCCACGCTGCTCAGTGGCGGCATCTTTGGTGACATTCCTTCCAAGCCGTTTGGTGACCTGTCCGACTTCGCGTGGTCGCCCAATGGCAGCCAGGTGGCGATGAGCGTGCGCCTGGCCGACCGCGAGGAGCCGTGGAACACCAACTTCGACATTTGGCTGGTGAATGCCGATGGCAGCGGCGCGCGCAACCTGACCGCTGCCAACAAGGCCTGGGACGCCGGCCCGGTGTTTTCTGCAGATGGCAAGACCCTGTACTACCGCGCGATGAAGCGCCCCGGCTTCGAGGCGGATCGCTTCGCGCTGATGTCGATGGATCTGGACAACGGCAAGGTGCGCGAGATCGCGCCGGAATGGGATCGCAGCGCAGACGGCATCGTCCTGTCAGATGACGGTGAGCGGATTTACACCACTGCGCAGGAACTGGGCCAGCATCCGCTGTTCGCGGTGGAAATCGCGGGCGGTGATGTACGCAAGGTCATCGGTGATGGCACTGTTTCCGCATTCGACATGGCCGGGCAGACACTGGCGGTGTCGCGCAATTCGATGAAGACCGGCGACGTGATCTACACCACCAGCGATGATGTCGGTGCCAGCCTGCGCGCGATCACGCCCAGCGCGGGCGAGATGCTGCCGGATGTTGCATGGGGCGAGTACGAGCAGTTCACCTTTGCCGGCTGGAACGGCGAAACCGTGCATGGCTACGTGGTCAAGCCGTGGAATTACCAGAAAGGCAGAAAGTACCCGGTCGCCTTCCTGATCCACGGTGGCCCGCAGGGCAGCTTCGGCGACGGCTGGAGCTACCGCTGGAACCCGCAGACCTACGCGGGGCAGGGCTATGCGGTGGTGATGATCGACTTCCACGGCTCCACTGGTTATGGACAGGCGTTCACCGATGCGATCAGCGGCCACTGGGGCGACCGTCCGCTGGAGGATTTGCAGAAGGGCTGGGCAGCGGCGCAGCAGAAGTACGCCTTCCTCGATGGCAGCAAGGCCTGTGCGCTGGGCGCGAGCTACGGCGGCTTCATGGTCAACTGGATCGCCGGCAACTGGAACGAACCGTGGAAGTGCCTGGTCAGCCATGACGGCGTGTTCGAGAACAACGCCATGGGCTACGCCACCGAGGAGCTGTGGTTCAGCGAATGGGAAAACGGCGGCACGCCTTACGACAATCCGCAGGGCTACCAGAAGTTCAACCCGGCCAACCATGTCGCCAACTTCAAGGTGCCGATGCTGGTCATCCACGGCCAGCAGGATTTCCGCATCCCGGTGGAGCAGGGCATTGCGCTGTTCAGCGCGCTGCAGCGCAAGGGTGTGGATTCGCAGTTCCTGTACTTCCCGGACGAGAACCACTGGGTGCTGAAGCCGCAGAACAGCGTGCAGTGGCACCAGACGGTGAACGGCTGGCTGAAGAAGCACATCGGCCAGTGATGTCCGCGACTGTCATCCCGGCGAACGCCGGGATCCAGTTCTTCCGTTTTTCCTTCCATTGAAAGCTGGATCCCGGCGTTCGCCGGGATGACGGAGTGGCAAGACATGACCGAAGCCGCCAGCAGCACCGCACTGATCCAGAACGACATCGTCCTGTTCGGCCTGATCGCAGCGACGCTTGGGGCGGTGTTCTGGACTGCATCGCGCGAGACCGGCGCATGGAAGAAGTTCTACGGCATCGTGCCGCCACTGCTGCTGTGCTACTTCATTCCCGGCATCTTCAATTCCATCGGCCTGATCGACGGCAGTGCGAGCAAGCTCTACAACCCGGTCGCCAGCCGCGTGCTGCTGCCGGCGTCGCTGGTGCTGCTGACCTTGACCATCGACCTCAAGGGTGTGCTTGGGCTTGGGTGGAAGGTGCTGGCGATGTACTTCGGCGCATCGCTGACGGTGATGCTGGGTGCATTCGCTTCGTTCTGGCTGATGGGCCTGCTGCATCCGGACACCGTTGCCGGTGACACCTGGGGCGGCATGGCTGCGCTTGCCGGAAGCTGGATCGGCGGCGGCGCGAACATGGTGGCGATGAAGGAAGTGTTCGGCGTGGGCGAGACCACCTTCGGCCAGTTCGTGGTGGTCGATGTGGCGGTGGGCTATGTGTGGATGGCGGTGCTGATCTTCCTCGCCAATCGCGCCGGCGCCATCGATACGCGCAGCGGCGCGGACACCCGCGCGATCGACGACCTCAAGCAGCGGCTGGCTGATTACGAAGCCCAGCATTCGCGGGTGGCCAGCCTGTCCGACCTGATGGTGATCGTCGGCATCGCCTTCGGCACGGTGGGCCTGGCGCATGCCATCGCCGCGCCGCTGTCGGCGTGGTTCGGGGCCAATGTGTCGTGGGCGCGCACGGTCAGCCTGCACGAGCCCTTCGTGTGGGTGGTGGTGCTGTCCACCTTCGCGGGATTGGGGCTCAGTTTCACCCGCGCGCGCAGGCTGGACGGGGCGGGCGCGTCGAAGATCGGCACCCTGTTCCTGTACGTGCTGATCGCCTGCATCGGCATGCAGATGGACATCGGTGCGCTGGCCGACAAGCCCTGGGTGCTGGCACTGGGGCTGGTCTGGATCCTCGTCCACATCGTGCTGCTGTGGCTGCTGGGGCGGCTGCTCAAGGTGCCGTTCTTCTTCTTCGCGATGGGTAGCCAGAGCAACATCGGTGGCCCGGCATCCGCACCGGTGGTGGCATCGGTGTTCCATCCGTCGCTGGCACCCGTTGGCGCACTGTTGGGCGCGCTGGGTTATGCCACCGGCACCGTGCTGGCCTATGTCGTGGGCATCGTGCTGCGCGCGATGGCTGGCGCGGGCTGAACGCCTTGCCTCAACAGCAGCGGAACCCGCTGCGCCCGCCGAAGCGGGCTTCCTGTCGTTCGCGGAAGAACGTCCGGTAATCCATCGGCTCGCGGTCCGGGTGTTTTTCCAGCACGTGCCGCACGTAGTTGTCGTAGTCCGGGATGCCGCAGCACAGCCGCGCGGTCTGCACCAGCCGCCGCCACGCGCGCTTGTGGGTGGCGTGGTAGTCGGCGGTGACCAGCGCGGTACCGGTCACAGCCATGCCCTCTGCTGGTCTTCGTCCAGCGCGACGTGCGGCGTTTGACGATCGGAGCGCTGCGGGTTGCGGCGCGCCTTCAGGATCGCCAGCACCGAATAGAACAGCACGCTCAACACCACCAGCAGGAACAGCGCGGTCAGGCCGGCGTTGACGTAGTTGTTGAACATGATCTGCTGCATGCCGCCCATGTCCTTCGACGGTGCGATCAACTCGCCTGCATCAATCGCCGCGCGATAACGGCTGGCCTGCGCCAGGAAGCCCACCTTGGCATCCGCGTCGAACAGCTTGATGAAGCCGGCACTGACCGTGCAGATCAGCAGCCACGTCGTCGGCACGACCGACACCCAGGCGTAGCGGTCCTTCTTCATCTTGAACAGCACCACCGTACACAGCATCAGCGCGATCCCGGCCAGCATCTGGTTGGCGATGCCGAACAGCGGCCACAGCATGTTGATGCCGCCCAGCGGATCGGTCACGCCCTGGTACAGGAAGTAACCCCACAGCGCCACGCAGCCGGCGGTCGCCAGCATGTTCGGCCCCCATGCCTCGGTGCGCTTGAGCGCGGGCACGAAGCTGCCCAGCAGGTCCTGCAGCATGAAGCGACCGGCGCGGGTGCCGGCATCGACCGCGGTCAGGATGAACAGCGCCTCGAACAGGATCGCGAAGTGGTACCAGAACGCCATCGCACCGCCGCCGATGGGCAGTGCCGCATGCAGGATCTGGGCGATGCCCACCGCCAGCGTCGGCGCGCCGCCCGCGCGCGACAGGATAGTGTGTTCGCCGATGTCTGCGGCAGTGGCGGTCAGCACCTCGGGCGTGATGACGAAGCCCCATTCGCTCACCGTGCGCGCCACCGCTTCGGCATCACTGCCGACCAGAGCGGCGGGGCTGTTCATCGCGAAATAGACGCCCGGTTCGATCACCGATGCCGCCACCAGCGCCATGATCGCCACGAACGATTCGATCAGCATGCCGCCATAGCCGATGTAGCGTGCATGCGTTTCGTTCGCCAGCAGCTTGGGCGTGGTGCCGGAGGAAATCAGCGCATGGAAGCCGGACACCGCGCCGCAGGCAATCGTGATGAACAGGAACGGGAACATGCTGCCCTTCCACACCGGCCCGCTGCCGTCGGTGAACTGGGTCAGCGCCGGCATCTTCAGCTGCGGCATCACGATGAAGATGCCGATCGCCAGTGCCAGGATGGTGCCGATCTTGAGGAAGGTGGATAGATAGTCGCGCGGCGCAAGCAGCAACCACACCGGCAGCACCGCCGCCACGAAGCCGTAGCCGATCAGCATCCATGTGAGCTGGATGCCGGTGAAGGTGAACGCCGGCCCCCAGGTTGGATGCGCGCCGACCTTGCCGCCTACCCAGATCGCAAGCAACAGCAGCACCACGCCGATGATCGAAATCTCGCCGATCTTGCCCGGGCGGATGTAGCGCATATAGACGCCCATGAAGATCGCCAGCGGAATGGTGGCCAGCACGGTGAAGGTGCCCCACGGGCTTTCCGCCAGTGCCTTCACCACGATCATCGCCAGCACCGCGAGGATGATGACCATGATGAGGAAGGCACCGAACAGCGCGATGGTGCCGGGTACGCGGCCCATTTCCTCGCGCACCAGGTCGCCCAGCGAGCGCCCATCGCGGCGGCTGGAAATGAACAGCACCATGAAGTCCTGCACCGCGCCGGCCAGCACCACGCCCGCGATCAGCCACAGCGTGCCGGGCAGGTAGCCCATCTGCGCGGCCAGCACCGGCCCGACCAGCGGGCCAGCCCCTGCGATGGCGGCGAAGTGATGGCCAAACAGCACATGCTTGTTGGTGGGCACGAAGTCCAGCCCGTCGTTGTGGACGTGCGCCGGCGTTGCGCGCGCAGGATCCAGCCCCAGCACCTTGTTGGCGATGAACAGGCTGTAGTAGCGGTAGGCGATGAGATAGATCGAGATCGCGGCGACCACGATCCACAGCGCATTGATCTGCTCGCCGCGCCGCAGTGCCACGGTACCCAGGCAGAAGGCGCCCAGCAGTGCCAGCGCCGCCCAAGCCAACTTCGAAAATGATTTCATCGTCGCCTCCCGGTGGATCGGGCAAGCGTCCACCGGCAGCGGGCTGCGGTCAATCCGCGTTGCAGCGTGAAGCCTTCGACTTTGGTCGAATGCGTGCGGACTACAGCCAGCCGGCCTTGCGCAAGCTGCGATAGAGCAGTGCGCAGGTGAGTGCCACCGCGCCGATCAGCACCGCATAGCTCCAGCGCCCGTGCAGTTCCGGCATGTGGTCGAAGTTCATGCCATACCAGCTTGCGATGAGCGTGGGCGCGGCCAGCAGGCCGGCCCAGCCGGCCAGTTTCTTGACGATCTCGCCCTGCGCCACGGTCACCAGCGACAAGTTCACGTTCATCGCGGCGGCCACCATCTCACGCAGGGTGTCGATGGTGTCGCCCACGCGCACCGCGTGGTCATGCACGTCGCGGAAGTAGGGGCGCACCTTGTCGGGGATGGGGAAGGCCGGCGCACGCATCAATTGCGAGAGGATGTCCTGCATCGGCGCAACCGCCATCCGCATCTGGGTCAGCTCCTTGCGCAACTCGTACAGGCGGCGGATGGTGCCGCGCTTGTAGGTTTCGGCAAACACGTCCTGCTCCAGCGCGTCCAGTTCGTCCTCGAAGGCGGCTGCAATCGGCCTGTAGTTGTCCACGATGAAGTCGAGCACGGCGTACAGGGCAACGCTGGGGCCGTAGGCGAACAGCTCGGGCTCGCGCTCCAGCCGCTGGCGTGCAGCGGCGAAACTCAGCGAGGCGCCGTGGCGCACGGTGACCAGGAAGCGTGGCCCGACGAAGACATGGGTTTCGCCAAAGCGCACATGGCCTTCGACCTGCTGCACGGTATGCGCGGCGATGAACAGGGTATTGCCGTAAGGCTCCAGCTTGGGCCGCTGGTGCGCGTTCTGTGCGTCCTCGACGGCCAGGTCGTGCAGGCCGAACTCTTCCTGCAGCTTGTCCAGCAGCGCCGCATCCGGCTCGTACAGGCCCACCCACACAAAGCTGCCGTCGTCCGCGGCCAGCACGTCGCTGATCGCGTCCAGATCGATGTCGTGGCGCTGGCCCTGGCGGTCGTAGGCGGCGCAGTTGATGACGCTGGTCGGCAAGCTGATGGCATTCATCACGGCATCCTGCATTGCATGCCTGCAACCGGCAAGACACGGTTCAGCGTGAGGGCCTGCGATACGCCCAGGCAAAGGCCGCATGGATCGGCAGCAGCAGCGCGATCCAGTAGCCGTTGCGCTGCGGCAGCACCTGCAGCCACAGCGGCAGGCAGGCCAGCGCCGCGAGCAGCGCGATGGCGATGAGCAGCGCGCGGAAGCGTGGCGAAGGCCTGCGCCCGCGCAGCAGCGCAAACCCGCCCGGCAACAGCAACAGGCACAGCGGGCTGAGCAGCAGCAGGTTGCGGTTGGCCCACAGCGCGACGTGGTCGGTGAAGGCCCAGCCCAGCGCGAGGATCAGGCCCAGCACGCCGCAGGCAAGCCAGAACGGCAGGGCGATGCCGGCCAGCGTGCGCGGCATCCGGCGCGCGGCAATCAGGATGAGCATGGCCGTCGCGATGCCACCCAGCAGCCATGGCCACAGCCGGCGCGGTGATTCCCGTGGCTCTGCGGCCACCTGCTGCGGCAGCAGTTCGATTTCCTCGAACACCAGCGGCCTGCCATCGGCGCGTTTTGCATCGCGCAGGTCATCGGCCAGCCGACGCGGCAGGAAAGCCTGTTCCCAGCGGCTCAACGGGCGGTCGCCGCGCGGCCCCAGCCCAAGGTCGAAACCCAGCCACATCCACGGCGCGGGTGAGGCCAGCCGCAGCGATTCGCTGCGATACGTATCGCCGCTGGAACGCACTTCAAGCTGCCTGCGCAACTGCCCGCCCAGTGCGCGATCCAGCGCGTCGCGCACGCGGGTGGCGCAGTTGTCGGTGTAGTAGTCATAGCGGTAGCGGGCGTTTTCGGGCTTCGCGTTTTCGGCGAGGTCAGCAGCAAGTTGATGCGCCTGCGCCGGGTCAAGGTTTAACCACTGGATCGATGCGCCGCGCCCGACCTCGCGGTAGTAGGCAAGGTCCTGCTCCAGCGGCAGCGCCACCAGCATGTATTGCATCTGGCCCTTGACGAAGCGTTTGATGAAGCCGTCTTCGGCCATGTCGAAGAAACCGAAGTTGTAGCTGGTCGCCTGTCCGCTGCCAGGTTCCTGCACCACGATGGCGTCGTGGCCGAAGCGCTCCCAGAACACCTCGCCCGGCCCCATCGTGACCACGCCGATGCGAGGTGCGAGTGCCTCGGTTGTCTGTGTCTGCGCCCATGCGCCGCCTGTCGCGCAGGCCAGAAGGAAGGTGGCGAACAGTAATCCGGCAATACGCATGATGTTTGCTCGTCATTCCCGCGAAGGCGGGAATCCAAGGACGTTGTGCGTCATGTGGAAAGAAAAGGCAGAAAGTCCATGGATTCCCGCCTTCGCGGGAATGACGGAATTGGAAGGCGCGGGAATGCCGGCTTCTGGTTTTTCGGTTTCAGTCGTCTGCATGCACACCCACATGCAGGGCGAGCAGGCGGCGTGCGTCGGCGCTGGCAACGCGGAAGCTGAAACGGCCCAGGGTCAATTCCTCGCCGGCTTCCGGCAGGTGGCCGATGGCAGCAGTCACCAGTCCGCCGATGGTGTCGTATTCGCTGTCGTCGAAATCGGCGCTGAAACGCTCGTTGAAATCGGAAATCGGCGTCAGCGCATCGACCACGTACTGGCCGTCTGCCTGCGCGGCGATCAGGGTGGATTCGTCGGCCGCATCGTCATGCTCGTCGTCGATCTCGCCGACGATCTGCTCCAGCACGTCCTCGATGGTCACAAGCCCGGCCACGCCGCCGTATTCGTCGATGACGATGGCCATGTGGTTGCGCGACTGGCGGAACTCGCGCAGCAGCACGTTGAGGTTCTTGGATTCCGGGATCAGCACCGCAGGGCGCAGCAGCTCGCGGATGGTGCCGGGGCCGTTGTCGGCCACCACGCCGCGCAGCAGGTCTTTCGCCAGCAGGATGCCGAGGATCTCGTCCTTGTCCTCGCCATGCACCGGGAAGCGCGAATGGCCGGATTCCACCACCTGTTTCATCAGGTCAAGGAAGTTGCCGTCAGCGGGCAGCGCGACCATCTGCGCGCGCGAGACCATCACCTCGCCGACGGTCATGTCGGCCACCGCGATGGCGCCTTCCATCATGCGCAGGGTGTCCGGGCCGATCAGGCCGTCGGATTGCACGTCGCGCAGCAGTTCGATCAGGTCGTCGCGGCTGCTCGGCTCGCCGGACAGCGCCGAGCTGATGCGATCCAGCCACGAACGGCGCGGCTTGTCGCCGGGTCTATCTGCGGAGTCGGCTTCGTGCCGACTGTCGTCCTCGGACATGGGGGTGGAAACCTGTGTTGCCAGTTTGCGTGGGTGCAGTCTAGCGAATCCGCCCGCCGGGGCGCGAACCTGTCCCTGTCCGTGTCCTGAATCGCGGTCTTTTTACGTAATGACTTCGTTGGATGGGCTGATTTCAGGTACGGGATGAATATGGCAAACGGCATGGGCGCGGGCTGGCGGCGGGTCGCCGCCCCAATCACCGTACTGATCGCGGTTCTGGCGCTGGTGCTGGGGTGTTCGCGCCCGCCTGCCGAGGTTGCGACGGAGGCGGTGGCCCTGCCGCAGGCGCAGGGCGTCATCACCGTGGCGGTGCTGCCGCTGGTGGCGCAGGGCGATATCGCCGATGCCAGCTACCTGACCGACGGACTGGCCGAACATCTGGCCGGGGTGCTGGCGCGTATGCCGGGCGTGACCGTGGTCAGCACCGATTCCTCGTTCCAGTTCCGCGATGCCAGCGACCTCAACAGCGTGGTCGGCGACAAGCTGGGCGCGACCCATCTGGTGCGCGGCAGCATGCAGCGGCAGGACGACAAGCTGCGCATCGAACTTTCGCTGTTGCGCACCTCGGACGGGCAGCCGGCGTGGACGCAGCGCTACGAAAGCCCGTACAGCGGGTTGTTTGCGGTGCAGGACGAGATTGCGACAGCGCTTGCCAATGCCTTGCAGGTGAAGTGGGACGCCACCGACGCGCAGGATGACCGCCCGCCCGGCGGCAGCTTGCAGGCCTACGAAGCGGTGCTGAAAGGCAACGAGGCTTATCGCGGCGCGGACATCTTCAGCGCGCGGCAAGCGGTGGATGCCTACCGGCGTGCGGTGGAAATCGACCCTGACTATGCCTATGCGCATGCGCGGCTGGCGCAGGCCCGCATCCAGCAGGTGACGCGCTTCCCGCTGGGCGCGGAGCAGGATCGCGAGCAGGGCGAGCAGGCGCGTCGTGATGCCGCTGCGGCGATGCGGCTGGCACCAAACAGCGCCGAATCGCACCGCGCCAATGCGGCGTGGCTGGGCGGCATCGCGCTGGATCCTTCCGGTGCGATGGATGCCACCCGCCGCGCGCTGGCACTCGCGCCGCAGGACGCGGGCCTGCTCACCACGCTGGCCGTGCAGCAGACCGCCTTCGGCCAGTTGCGCGAGGCTGCCGAAACCTTGCGCCATGCGCTGAAGCTCAATCCACTCTCCGCGCCCACGCTGTTCAGTCTTGGCGGCGTCTATCTGGGCATGGCCGACTACCCGCAGGCCGAGCATGTGCTGCGGCAGGCGCTGGCCCTGCAGCCGGACATCACATTGGCGAATGCACTGCTGGCGATTGCGGTGTTCCAGCAGAACCGGCCCGCCGAAGCGGTGGAGATCGCCCGCCGCGAACCCGTGCCGCTGTGGCGCAGCTATGCACTGGCGATGGCGCACTGGGCGAATGGCGAACGCGCCGCTTCGGACGCGCAGTTGCAGGTGCTGGTGCGCGAGCATGCCGACGAAGGCGCAACCCAGATCGCCGGCATCCACGCGCAGCGCGATGACGAGGATGCGGTGTTCCACTGGCTGGACGTGGCGCGCAAGACCGGCGACCCCGGCATCGTGGAAATCCGCTACATGCCGTTCGTCTCGCGCTATGCCGAGCATCCGCGCTTCGTGGCGCTGGCGCGCGAAATCGGGCTGGTGCAGCAGGCCGTGACGAAGAAAGACTGAGAGTGTTTCAGGGAAGCCTGAACGAGCCGTCATTCCGGCGCAAGCCGGCATCTTTTCGCAGACATTCTGTCTGCGTATCCAGCTCTTCGATAAATAATCGAAAAAGGCTGGATCCCGGCTTGCGCCGGGATGACGTTCCGGAAACTGTTCAGAGCTTCCTTAGCCGTCGCGGTAGGGGTCGGGCAGGCCGAGCCCGGCCAATATCTCGCGTTCCAGTTGTTCCATCGCGTCGGCTTCCTGCGCGTCTTCGTGATCCCAGCCCAGCAGGTGCAAGGTGCCGTGTACGGTCAGGTGCGCGTAGTGCGCGGCCAGCGGCTTGCCCTGTTCGGCGGCTTCGCGCGCCACCACCGGTGCGCAGATCACCAGATCGCCCAGCAGTGGCAGCTTCACGCCCTTGGGCAAGCCTTCCGGCAGCTGCGCCGGGAAGCTCAGCACATTGGTGGCGTAGTCCTTGCCGCGATAGTGATGATTCAGCGCACGGCCTTCGCGGTCATCGACGATGCGGATGGCAAGGTCGGCTTCGCGGATGCGTCCGGCCAGTGCCGCCGCCACCCATTTGCGGAAGCTGTTGGCGGCGGGCACGCCGGTGCGCGGCACCGCGTAGCCAACGGCAACGTCCAGCCGGGTCGGCCCCTTGGTCATCCGCGTTCCACCGCCAGCCCGTCCACCTTCTGCCAGCCGCGCGGCAGCAGGCCACCGCGCGAGCCGCGTGTACCCACGTAATCGTCCAGTTCCTTGAACGCCAGCGTCATCGTGCGTGCGCCGGATTTCACCAGCAGCCTGCCGTCCTGCGGCACCACCGCAATCGCCACCACGCGCTCGGTGCCGCGCTTGGCCTTCGGGATTTCGATGATCTTGTTGCCCTTGCCCTTGTCGAGTTCCGGCAGCTCGGACAACGGGAACGCCAGCACATGGCCGGCGCTGGTGACGGCGACTATGCGGTCGCTGGCGGCATCGGCCACCGCAGCCGGTTGCAGCACGCTTGCGCCTTCCGACAACGAGAGCATCGCCTTGCCGGCCTTGTTGCGCGAGGTCAGGTTTTCGAAGCGGGTGACGAAGCCGTAGCCGTGGCTGGATGCAATCACGAAGCGCGCGTCATTGTCGCCACTGGCAAGCGCCTGGAAGGCCGCGCCCGGCGCAGGCGTGAAGCGTCCGGTCAGCGGTTCGCCATTGCCGCGTGCGCTGGGCAGGGTATGCACGGCGGTGGAATAGCTGCGCCCGGCCGAGTCCAGGAAGGCCACCTGCTGGTTGCTGCGCCCGCGCGCTGCGCCCAGCAGGCCGTCGCCTTCGCGATAGCTCAGCGATGCGGCATCGATGTCATGGCCCTTGGCCGCACGCACCCAGCCCTTTTCACTCAGCACCACGGTCATCGGCTCGCTGGCGACCAGTTCGGTTTCAGCCAAGGCCTGCGCCGCTTCGCGTGCCACCAGCGGGCTGCGGCGCGCATCGCCAAACTTCTTGGCATCGGCCAGCAATTCATCCTTGATGAGTTTTTTCAGCTTGGCCTTGCTGCCGAGGATGGCGATCAGGCGGTCGCGTTCGCTGTCCAGTTCATCCTGCTCGCCGCGAATCTTCATTTCCTCCAGCCGCGCGAGCTGCTTCAGTTTCGTATCGAGGATGTAGTCGGCCTGGTCTTCGCTCAGCTTGAAGCGCGCGATCAACGCGGCCTTCGGCTCGTCCTCGCTGCGGATGATGCGGATGACTTCATCCAGATTGAGGAAGGCGACCAGCAGGCCTTCCAACAGGTGCAGGCGGCGCTCCACCTTGTCGAGGCGATGCTTCAAGCGGCGGGTCACCGTGTCCTGCCGGAACGCCAGCCATTCGGTCAAAAGCAGCTTCAGGTTCTTCACCTGCGGGCGACCGTCCAGCCCGATCACGTTCAAGTTGACGCGGAAGCTCTTTTCCAGATCGGTGGTGGCGAACAGATGGCCCATCAACTGTTCGGCATCGACGCGGTTGCTGCGCGGCACCAGCACGATGCGGGTGGGGTTGGCGTGGTCGGATTCGTCGCGGATGTCTTCCAGCCACGGCAGTTTCTTTGCCCGCATCTGGTTCGCGATCTGTTCGATCACCTTCGATGGCGATACCTGATAGGGCAGCTCGGTGACGACGATATTGGTGTTTTCCTTCACGAACACCGCACGCGCACGCACGCTACCGTTGCCGGTTTCGTACATCGTCATCAGGTCGGCGGTAGGCGTGATGATCTCGGCGGCGGTGGGATAGTCCGGGCCGCGCACGTGCTCGCACAGCTCGCGCACGCTGGCATCGGGATCGTCCAGCAGGCGCACGCAGGCGCTGACGATTTCATTGAGGTTGTGCGGCGGCACGTCGGTCGCCATGCCCACGGCAATGCCGGTGGTGCCGTTCAGCAGCAGGTGCGGCAACCGCGCCGGTAGCCATGTGGGTTCTTCCAGCGTGCCGTCGAAGTTCGGATCCCAATCCACGGTGCCCTGGCCGAGTTCGCCCAGCAGCACTTCGGCGATGGGCGAGAGCTTGGATTCGGTGTAGCGCATCGCCGCGAACGACTTGGGATCATCACTGGAGCCGAAGTTGCCCTGTCCATCGATCAGCGGATAGCGATAGCTGAACGGCTGCGCCATCAGCACCAGTGCTTCGTAGCAGGCCGAGTCGCCGTGCGGGTGGTATTTGCCGATCACGTCGCCCACGGTGCGCGCGGACTTCTTCGGCTTGGCGCTGGCGGCCAGCCCCAGTTCGCTCATCGCATAGATGATGCGGCGCTGCACCGGCTTCAACCCGTCGCCGACGAAGGGCAGGGCGCGGTCCAGCACCACGTACATCGAGTAGTCGAGGTAGGCGCGCTCGGCGTATTCGCGCAGCGGGATCTGTTCGAAGCCGTGGAAGGAGGTGCGGATGTTGTCGGTCATCCGCCTATTGTAGAGAGGATGCGCCCGCGCGAGCGCATTAGCCACGATCCACCGTGTGGGCAACTGGTATGACTGCAGGAGCGGCACCTTGCTGCGATGGCGTTTGCCGGAACCTCAGTCGCGGCCAAGGGCCGCTCCCACAAAAGCCGCTTCCACAAAAGCCGCTTCCACAAAAGCCGCTTCCACAAAAGCCGCTTCCACAAAAGCCGCTTCCACTACGCGGTGGGGTCGATCTGCGCGAATGATTCGGCGCGAACGTGGCCGTTTGCATCATCGCCAAGGCGTGGCTGCGGGTAGTCCTCATGGCGATCCAGCAGCACCGTGCGCAGGCCGGCGTCACGGGCGGCATCAAGTTCGGCCACCACGTCGGACAGGAACAGGATGTCGCCCGGTTGCTGTGCCAGTCGCTGTGCGATCACGCGGTAGCTTTCGGCCTCGCGCTTGCCGCCAACTTCGGTATCGAAGAAACCGCTGAACAGCGGCGTCAGGTCGCCGGCGTCGGTATGCGCGAACAGCAGCTTCTGTGCCGGCACCGAACCGGAGGAATACACGGCCAACGCATGTCCGGCCCCGTGCCATGCGCGCAGCGCGGGCGCAACGTCGGGATACAGCGGCGCGGTGAAATCGCCATCGCGGTAGCCGGCATCCCAGACCATGCCCTGCAAGGCCTTCAGCGCGGTGTGCTTGCGGTCCTGATCGATCCAGCCCTGCAGGGTCTCGACGATCATCTCGTCCTGGCACATGCCGCCGTTTTCGGTGGCGACCATGTCCAGCCAGTGGCGCACCTGGGGTTCATGCGCGTGTTCGCGCACGAAGCCGGGCAGCTTCGCCCGCGCATACGGGAACAATACGTCGCGGACGAAGGAGATGGAGGACGTGGTGCCTTCGATGTCGGTGAGGATGGTGGTTTTCTGCATTTGCTCGTCACTCCCGCGAAAGCGGGAGTCCAGTGTCTTTCGCGTGTGAATGGAATCAAAGACGCTGGATCCCCGCCTTCGCGGGGATGACAGCATCTTTTCAGAGGGCTTGTCCGGCTTCGTAACGCGGGAACTTCAACGCGATGTCGCTGCCGGTGAAATGGCCGACCCAGCCGTCCGGTTCGGTGAAGAAGCGGATCGCGATGAAGCTCGGCTCCGGGCCCATGTCGAACCAGTGCGTGGTGCCGTCCGGCACCGCGATCAGGTCGCCGGTTTCGCACAGCACTTCATAGACCTTGTCGCCCACGTGCAGGGTGAACAGGCCGGAGCCGGCCACGAAGAAGCGCACCTCGTCTTCCTTGTGGAAGTGTTCGTCGAGGAACTTGCCGCGCATCACCTCGCGGCTCGGGTTGTCCGGCGCGATGCTCACCACATCGACGCTGCGGAAACCGTTGGCTTCCACCAGGCGGTCGATGTCGCTCTTGTAGGCAGCCATGATCGCTTCCGGCGGATCGCCCGGCAGCACGGGCTGTGCGGCTTCCCACTGCTCGAAGGCGACGCCGATCTTCGCAAGTTCGGCGGCCATTTCGGCGTGGCTGGAGGTCGCAAGCAGCGGCGTCTCGGGCTTGTCGTGGTCGAAGATGCGCAAACGGCTCATTGCTTCAGTGTCCTTAGTTCCAATTCACAACCCAGCAAAAACTCGAAGGCTTCCAGATGCCGGCGCGCCTCGGCCATGTCGCGGCCCCATGCGTACAGGCCGTGACCGTCGATCAGGTAGCCCCACATCGCTTGTTCTTCCAGTTTCTTCTCCACCCATGCGGACAGTTCCTCCATGTCCTGCGTATTGGCGAAGACCGGCACGTCCATCGCGCCTTCGTGGGTGGTGTTGCCGGCGAAGGCCTTCTGCAATTCGTAGCCTTCAAAACGCACGTAGCCCTGCGGCGCATACAACCGCGATGCCACCGTCTGCGTGCGCGAATGCGTGTGCAGCACGCAGCCGATTTCCGGGAAGCGTGCATAAAGCTGCGTGTGCAAAAGCGTTTCGGCGGACGGGCGCTTGTCGCTGCCCACGGCCTTGCCGTTCCAGTCCACCACCATGATGTCGGCTTCGGTCAGCCGGCCCTTGTCGCGGCCGGACACCGTGATCGCGGCATGGTGGTCATCCAGCCGGCACGAGAAATTGCTGCTGGTTGCGGGCGTCCAGCCGGCGTGCGCCAGTTCGCGCACGTTGGTGATGATTTCGCCGGCAAGATGGCGCAGGCGCTGGCTGTCGTAGGGCGGGGGTGTCTGCATGATCCCCGCAGTGTAGCGAATCACCGGCACCGGTTAACGGTGCCGGTGACGGGTGTTCAGGCCGCAGCAGCCTGCGTCACGCGCGGGCCTTCAAGGATGGCGCGCTTCACCATCGACACCACCAGCTTCATCTCGTCTTCGGTGACGGCGAACTGCGGGGTGAAGCGCAGCGAGTTCTCGCCGCCGTGGATCACGCCGATGCCGTGTTCGCGCATCCATTCCTCGGTGGAGCCGGCACCGTAGCCCTTGTAATCGGTCGTCAATTCGCAGGAGAACAGCAGGCCGGTGCCCTGCACCTTGGTGATCGGCCCGTTCAATTCCGCCTTCAGGGCTTCCAGCAGTTCGATGGCCTGCCTGCCGCGCTGCTGGATGTTGGCGCGCAGCGCAGGCGTGAGCTGGCCCAGCACCGTGCAGGCCACGTCCAGCGCGCGCGGGTTGGCGGTCATGGTGTTGCCGTACAGGCCGCGCTTGTAGATGGCGGCGGCGCGCTCGGTGACGGCCAGCACGGACAGCGGGTACTGGCCGGCGTTCAGCGCCTTGGAATAGGTTTCCATGTCCGGCGCATCGATGCCTTCGAAGCCGGGGTAATCGACGATCGACAGATAGCCGGTGGCACGCAGGCCGGCCTGGATCGAATCCACCAGCAGCAGGCTGCCGTGCGCGCGGGTCAGTTCGCGGGCAAGCTTGTAGAACGCGACCGGCACGCTGCGGCCCGGATCGCCTTCGCCCATCACCGGCTCAAGGAACATCGCCTCGATGAACCAACCGTTGGCATCTGCATCGGCGAATACCCTGCGCAGCGCATCGGCGTCGTAGGGCGGCACGGTGATGACCGAATCCTCGCCACGGAAGCTGGCAAGGTGCTGGATGTAGGTCTTGCGGCTGGAATCCGAATACAGTGCCGGGCGTTCGGTGCGGCCGTGGAAGGCACCCTTCACCACCAGCCGCTTGATCGTCTTGCCGGCGTGGCGCGCACCGGCATCGGTCATGGTCTTGGCATTGGCATCGACGATGCGCGACGCCAGCGAGACGGATTCCGAACCGGAGTTCAAGCACATGAAGGCGGCATACGGGCAAGCGCCCTGCGTCTGGCCGATTTCATTGCGCATCGCGCGCGTGAAGCGCAGTTGCGAGACGTGCGGGGTCATGATGTTGGCCATCGCCTGCGGCCTGGTCATCGCCTCGATCACCGCCTGCGGCGTATGGCCAAGGCCGAGCATGCCGTAGCCGCCGGTGTCGTAGATCACCGCGCCCTTCAGGGTGACGATCCACGGCCCGCGCGCAGCCAGCGCCACGTAGGGATTGGCGGCGTCGGCGGCATAGAAATTGACGAAGCCGGCCTGCACGTCCTGCGCCTGCGCGTTCTCGTCCAGCGCCAGCAGTTCCGGGAACTCCGCCTTGATGCGCGCATATTCCGATGCGGCTGCTTTGATGACTTCGCCCAGCTGCGCATCGCGCGCGGCGAAGTCGAGGATGGTGGCGTCGTCCAGCCCGGTGGTGCGGGCCTTGCCGTGGGCGCGCAGGGTGGCGAGGGTTTCGAGCAGGCTCATGGATGCTTCCTCCAGCAGATGCGCCAGCCGGCTGGGCTGGTGCCAAACCGCCATTATCCGGGGATTGCAGTCGATCGGTAGGGCGGAATCGACCGTTTCGACCGTATAATCCGTCGAATCGACGATGCCGGATGGCGAAATGCGCATTACCCCCGCCGACGAACTGCTGCTGTCCCTGTTGCGCGAGGACGCCCGCGCCTCCACCGCCGACATCGCCCGCAGGCTTGGCCTGTCGCGCACCACGGTGCAGAACCGCATCGCCCGGCTGGAGCAGCAGGGCACGATCCGTGGCTACACCGTGCGCATCGACGACGAACTGGAACGCAACCGCATCCGCGCGCACATCCTCATCACCCTGCGGCCCAAGCAGATGGCGGCGGTGGTGAAGGCGCTGCAATCCATGCACGAAGTACGCGTGCTGTATTCCATCAGCGGCGGCCACGACCTGATCGCACAGGCCGTCACCGCCACCGTCGGCGAGATGGACGTGCTGACCGACCGCATCGGTGCGATTGATGGCGTGGAGCGCACCAACAGCTCGATCATTCTTTCGACGAAGTTTGAGCGGTAGGGTGGGTCAACGTTGAAAACTTCCGACTTCCACTACGACCTGCCGCAGGATCTGATCGCGCAGGCGCCGTTGCCCGAGCGTTCCGCCAGCCGCCTGCTGGTGGTGCCGCCGGGTGATGCGGCATTCGCGGACATGCAGGTGCGTGATTTGCCTTCGCTGCTGCGGGCGGGTGATCTGCTGGTGTTCAACGACACTCGCGTGATTCCGGCGCGCTTGTTCGGGCAGAAGGCCACCGGCGGTCGCGTTGAAATCCTGATCGAACGTTTGCTGCCGGATAACGAAGCGCGTGCGCAGATTGGCGTGAGCAAGCCGCCGCAGGTCGGCAGCCGGATCGCGCTGGACGCGGGTGGCGAGGCGGAAGTGCTGGCGCGTGGTGAGGATGGCTTCTGGCATCTGCGCTTCCATGTGCAAGGCGAGCTGGCGCAATGGTTGCAGCAGGCCGGGCAATTGCCGTTGCCGCCGTACATCGAGCGCCGCCCGGATGCGGCGGATGCGAAGCGCTACCAGACCGTGTTCGCGCGTGAAACCGGCGCGGTGGCCGCGCCCACGGCCGGCCTGCATTTCGATGATGCGTTGCTGGCGGCGCTGCGCGAGAAGGGTGTGCAGTTCGGGCATGTGACGCTGCACGTTGGCGCGGGCACGTTCCAGCCGGTGCGGGTGGACGATGTACACAACCACCGCATGCACAGCGAATGGATCAACGTGGGTGCGGATCTGGTTGAGCAGGTGCGCCGCACGCGCGAGGCGGGCGGGCGGGTGATCGCGGTGGGGACGACCGTGGTGCGCGCGCTGGAGAGTGCTTTGATGGATGGCGAGTTGCAGCCGTTTTCGGGCGATACGCGCATCTTCATCTATCCCGGCTACCGCATCCGCAGCGTGGATGCGCTGATGACCAATTTCCATCTGCCGGAATCGACGCTGCTGATGCTGGTGTCGGCGTTTGCCGGCAAGCAACGTGTGTTCGCTGCGTATGAACATGCAGTGCGCGAATGCTATCGCTTCTTCAGTTACGGGGATGCGATGTTGCTGTGGCCTCAGGAGGGTTTGGCGTGAGTCTTTTACTCGTCATTCCGGCGAAAGCCGGAATCCAGCTCTTCAGACTTTTAGCGCAGATGCAAAAACTGGATTCCGGCTTTCGCCGGAATGACAGGTTGGGGTGCCCATGCGGGAATGACGTACCCGGCAGGCGCGCCATGCGCCGCCGCGCGCCATCCATGGCGCGCTTTCCAGAGCACCCCATGCCCGACACTGTCACGGATGCCGCGCCATGAGCCGCATGTCCTTCGACCTGCTGAAAACCGACGGCGCAGCCCGGCGCGGGCGCATCAGTTTTCCGCGTGGCGTGATCGAAACCCCGGCGTTCATGCCGGTGGGCACCTATGGCTCGGTCAAGGGCGTGCTGCCGCCGCAGATCGAGGCGCTCGGCGCGCAGATCATCCTCGGCAATACCTTCCATCTGTTCCTGCGGCCCGGTCTGGACGTGATCGAGGCGCACGGCGGGCTGCATGGCTTTGCGCGCTGGGACAGGCCGATCCTGACCGACTCCGGCGGCTTCCAGGTGTTTTCGCTGGCCCATCGCCGCAAGATCACCGAGGCCGGCGTCACCTTCGCCGCACCCACCGATGGCAGCAAGGTGTTCCTTGGCCCCGAGGAATCCATGCGCATCCAGAAGGTGCTGGGTAGCGACATCGTGATGATTTTCGACGAATGCCCGCCGGTGCATGTGGATGGCAAGCCGGTGGACAAGCGTGTGATCGAGCGTTCGATGCAGCTTTCGCTGCGCTGGGCGGAACGCAGCAAGCAGGCGCATGCGGGCAATGACGCGGCGCTGTTCGGCATCGTGCAGGGCGGGGTGCATCACGACCTGCGCAGCCAGTCCGCCGCAGGGCTGCAGCAGATCGGTTTTGATGGCTATGCGGTGGGTGGCCTTGCGGTGGGCGAGACCGAAGCCGAGCGCAACGCCATGCTCGACCACACCTGCCCGCAGCTGCCGACGGATCGCCCGCGCTACCTGATGGGCGTGGGCCGGCCGGAAGATCTGGTGGAAGCGGTGGCGCGCGGCATCGACATGTTTGACTGCGTGATGCCGACCCGCAACGCCCGCAACGGGCATTTCTTCACCTCGACCGGCACCATCCGCGTGCGCAATGCGCAGTACGAGCACGACCTGCGCCCGATCGAGGAAGGTTGCGATTGCGTGGCTTGCGCCGGTGGCTACAGCCGCGCCTACCTGCGCCACCTCGACCGCTGCAACGAAATGCTGGCCCCGATGCTGGGTACCCTGCACAACCTGCGCTACTACCAGCGGCTGATGGCGCAGATGCGCGATGCCATCGCGGCGGGAACCTTTGCGGCGTTCCGGGAGTCCTTCTACGCGGCACGTCGCTGACTGACTCCCCTGCGCAGGCTGGGGAGGTGCTCCCCTCGATGCAGGCAAGAGCACCCGCTCCCGGCCTCACCCTGCCTCCGCAGGGGGAGGGGGCGGGCAAGGCGTGGCATAATCCCCGGCTGGCCTTCGGGCCACCTTCCGCTTTAGCGCCCACGGATTCCCGCATGAACCTGCTTGATTTCCTGATCCCCGCCGCCCATGCCCAGGCTGCCGGCACCGCGCCCGCCGCCCCCAGCATGATGTCCACCCTGCTGTTCCCGATCATCCTGATCGCGATCATGTACTTCCTGATGATCCGCCCACAGATGAAGCGGCAGAAGGAACACCGCGCCATGCTGGACAAGCTGGGCAAGGGCGATGAAGTCATCACCAGCGGCGGCATTGCCGGCACCGTGACCGAGCTTGGCGAGAGCTTCATCACGGTGGAAGTCGCCAGCGGCGTGCAACTGCGCGTGCAGAAGGGTGCCATCGCCAATGTGTTGCCCAAGGGCACGCTGAAGTCCGCCTGATCCTTTTTCCCGATGCATACAGCGCGGCCTTGGTGGCTGCGTACGGGGTGTTGTGATGCTTGAATATTCCCGCTGGAAATACCTTGTCGCCCTGCTGGTGCTGGTGCTGAGCGTGCTGTACGCCGCGCCCAACGCCTTCCCGCAGGACCCCGCCGTGCAGATCACCGCCAACCGTGGCGCGCAGGTTGATGACGCGCTGAAACAGCGGGTCGAGGCCGCGCTGAAGACCGCATCGGTGCCGTTCAAATCGGTGGCGGTGGAAGGTGGCGACAACCTGCTGGTGCGTACTGCCAGCGATGACGACCAATCGAAGGCTGCCGATGCCGTGCGCGAGGCGCTGGGCGGTGGCTACGTGGTGGCGCTGAACCAGGCTTCGACCGTGCCGGCGTGGATGCGCAAGATCGGTGCCGACCCGATGTATCTGGGCCTGGACCTGCGCGGCGGCGTGCATTTCCTGATGCAGGTGGATCGCGATGCCGCGCTGGGCAAGCGTTTCGACGCCACCGCCGAAGACATCCGCGTGCTGTTGCGTGACAACAAGGTGCGTTACCTGTCGGTGGAACCGGCCGGTCATGACAATGCCGTGGTCGCCAAGCTCGCGCCGGGTCAGGACAATGCCGACGCGCGCAGGCTGATCGCTCGCGACATGCCGACCTACCAGATCGACGCGCAGGGCGAGACGGTGACGGTACGCATCCCGCAGCCCGAGCTGGACAAGATGCTGACCGATGCGGTGCAGCAGAACATCGCCACCCTGAGCAACCGCATCAACGAACTGGGCGTGTCCGAACCCATCATCCAGCGCCAGGGCGCAGACCGCGTGGCGGTGCAGTTGCCGGGCGTGCAGGACACCGCGCAGGCCAAGCGCATCCTGGGTGCAACGGCGACGCTGGAATATCGCGGCGTGGTCGAAGGCAATGCCGTTGAAGCGCGCGAGACCGGCAACGTGCCGCCCGAGGCGCGCCTGTACCAGAGCAAGAACATCGGCCCCGATGGCAAGCCGCTGCCGGTGCTGCTGAACAAGCGCGTGATCGCATCGGGCGAGCAGTTGCAGAACGCGACCGCATTTTTCGATTCCAATACCGGCACTCCGGCGGTCAGCGTGCGCCTGAACAGCGTGGGTGGCCAGCGCATGTTCGACTATTCCAGCCAGCACGTCGGCAAGCAGATGGCGGTGGTCTATATCGAGCGCATCCCCGAGGTGAAGACCGTTGACGGGCAGGAGGTGCGCAGCACCCGCGTCAGCGAGCAGGTGATCTCGGTCGCCACCATCCAGGGTACGCTGGGCCGCGACTTCCAGACCACCGGTCTTGAGAGCATGAAGGAAGCCGGCGACCTGTCACTGCTGCTGCGCGCCGGTGCGCTGGCCGCGCCGATGGAGTTCGTGGACGAGCGCACCATCGGCCCCAGCCTGGGCAAGGAAAACATCCGCCGTGGCTTGATGGCGGTGGGTGGCTCGTTCCTGTTCGCGCTGGTCTTCTTCCTGTTCTATTACCGGATGTTCGGCATCATCACCTGCATGGCGCTGCTGATAAACCTGCTGATGGTGTTCGCGCTGATGTCGGTGATGGGGGCCACCATGAGCCTGCCGGGCCTTGCCGGCATCGCGCTGACCGTGGGCATGTCGGTGGATGCCAACGTGCTCATCAACGAACGCATACGCGAGGAATTGCGGCTTGGATTGCCACCGCAGAAGGCCATCGCAGAGGGTTACGACCGCGCGTCCGGCACCATCCTGGACGCCAACGTCACCGCCTTCCTGGCAGGTCTTGCGATGTTCGCCTTCGGCAGCGGCCCGCTGAAGGGCTTCGGCATGACCACCATGCTGGGCATCGCCACCTCGGCCTATACCGCCGTATCGGTCTCGCGCGGCATCGCCACGTTGATCTACGGGCGTCGCAAGAAGCTCAAGTCGGTCGCGATCTGAAGGAGCACACGACATGAAACCATTCAATGTGTTCCCCTACGACAGCAAGATCGATTTCCTGCGCCTGCGTTGGATTTCGCTGACCGTCGCCCTGTTGCTGCTGGTCGTGTCGTTCGCCGCGATGGGCGTGCGTGGCTTCAACTTCGCGCTGGATTTCACCGGCGGTGTTGGCGTGGAGTTGCGCTACGACCAGGCCCCGGACGTGGACACCGTGCGTGAGCAACTGGACGCCGCCGGCTTCCACGGCGCGCAGGTGCAGAACTTCGGCAGCGGCAACGACCTGCTGGTGCGCCTGCAGGTGGGCGACGGCAAGCAGGACGCGGGCACCGACCAGGCCAGCAGCATCGGTGATGCGGTGGCCAAGGCAGCTTCGCTTGCGGGCAACCCGGCCCAGAAGCGCAGCAGTTCGGTGATCAGCGCGCAGGTCGGCAAGGATCTGGCGATCAACGGCCTGTATGCCGTGTTGTTCGTGCTGGTTGGCTTCCTGTTCTACATCTCGGCCCGCTTCGAGAAGAAGTTCGCGCTGGCCGCCATCGCCACCACCTTGCACGACGTGCTGATCTGCGTTGGCTGGTTTGCGCTGAGTGGGCACGAGTTCGACCTCAACGTGCTGGCCGGCGTGCTGTCGGTGATGGGTTTTTCGATCAACGACACCATCGTGGTGTTCGACCGCGTGCGCGAGAACTTCCGTGGCATGCGCGCGGATGCGATGACCGTGCTCAATACCTCGATCAACCAGACCCTGTCGCGTACCGTCATTACCTCGTTCGTGGCCCTGCTGTCGGTGGTGGCGCTGTACTTCTACGGCGGCGATTCGTTGCGCGGCATGGCCGAGGCGATGATTATCGGCATCATCATCGGCACCCTGTCCTCGATCTTCATCGCCTGCCCGCTGCTGACCATGGGCTTCCTGAAGGTGACCAAGCAGGATTTGATGCCGAAGGCGAAGGATGAGGCGGAGCTGGCGCGCCGGCCGTAACAACCCCGTAGGGGCAGGTCGTCCCGTGCCTGCCGTAACAACAACCCCGTAGGGGCAGGCCCCCGTGCCTGCCCATGGATTAGGATCATGTAGGCAAGGGCAGGCACGGGGGCCTGCCCCTACACGATCAATGAAAGGTGTGGCGGTTGCCTACGCGAACGCCACCGCGTAGCCGGATTGCACGATGGCCTTCTGCAATTCCGCGCTGAGCTTCTGGTTGCCGGCCACCAGCTGCCGCCCGTGGATGCCGCGCGCGTCCATCGGCCCGGTGGCTGCGCCCCGGAAGTCGCAGACGCGGCCACCGGCTTCGCGCACCAGCAGCACGCCGGCAGCGATGTCCCAGGGCTTCACCCCGGCTTCGAAATAACCATCGGCACGACCGCAGGCCACGTAGGCCAGGTCGAGTGCGGCGGAGCCGGTGCGGCGGATGTCCTCGGCGTGGAGCAGCAGTTCGCGCACGCATTCCAGATGCGCCGGGGCGCGCTCGCGCTCACGCGGGGGGAAGCCGGTAATCAGCATCGCGCCAGCCAGGTCCTTGCGTTCGGAGATGCGGATGCGCTTGTCGTTCAGCACCGCGCCGCTGCCCTTGCTGGCGGTGAACAACTCGTTGCGCAGCGGGTCGAAGATCACGCCGTGCTGCGGCTCGCCGTTTTCGACCAGCGCGATGGAGACGCACCAGTGCGGGAAGCCGTGCAGGAAGTTGCTGGTGCCGTCCAGCGGGTCGATCACGAACACCGCATTGCTCTTCTTGCCCTGCGCGCCGCCTTCTTCGCCAAGGAACGCGGCATCCGGGTAGGCGCGGCGCAGTTCCTTGATGACGGCCTGCTCGGCCTGTTCATCGACTTCGCTGGCGTAGTCCATGCGGTCTTTCTCGACCACGTTGATGGCGTCGAGCTTGTGCATGCTGCGCAAAAGCACGTTGCCGGCCGCGCGGGCCGCCTTGACCATGACGTTGACGACGGGTTTCTGCATGGCGAAAGCGCCTCGAATCGAATGAGGAAGGGATGGGCAACGGCGGAAAAGAGCGAACCCGGCGCGCGGGCCGGGGCGCGAAGTTTACCATTGCCGGATGAGCGATCCATCCAAGGCGGCATCCGACCTGCGCATCGTGCTGGTCGGCACCCAGCATCCCGGCAACATCGGCGCTGCCGCGCGGGCGATGAAAACCATGGGCCTGAGCAAACTGGTGCTGGTCGCACCGGAAAAAGCGCCCGACCGCGATACCCGCGCGATGGCGGCAGGTGCGGATGATCTGGTCGAGGCCGCGCCGGTGTTTTCCACGCTGGCCGAGGCCGTGGCCGACTGCCGCTGGGTGCTGGGCGCGACCGCGCGCAACCGGCGCATCCAGCTGGAGCCGTTGCACCCGCGTGAGGCCGCTCGCCGCGCCGTTGCCGCTGCGGCCAGTGGGCCGGTGGCGCTGGTGTTCGGGCGCGAGCGCACCGGCCTGACCAACGAGGAATTGCAGCTCTGCCATGCGGCGGTGCATATCCCGTCCGATCCGGCGTTCAGTTCCCTGAATCTCGCCGCCGCCGTGCAGGTATTGAGCTACGAGCTGCGCTGCGCGCTGCTGGGCGATGCCGATATGCCACTCGCCGAGGCGCGCACGCCGCCGCCGGGCGAGGGCGCGGCTTCACACGCGGAGCTGGAAGGCCTGTTCGGACAACTGGCGGACACCCTTGACCAGATCGACTTCCACAAGGGCCGTGCGCCGGACTCCGCGATGCGCAAGCTGCGCCGCTTGTACCTGCGCGCCAACCTGGACAGCGCCGACGTGCGCCTGCTGCGCGGCGTGCTGGCGGATGCGCAGCGGATGGCGCGGCTGGCCGCACAGGCCGACGCTGGCGGAAAAATCGGTTAGGCTCATCGCGGGGAACAGGAAGCACCACGCTTGCAACGAAGCCTACCGTCGATCCTGGCAAGCCTGCTCTGCCTGCTGCTGGCGTGGACGCCGCTGTCCGCGCACGCGCAGGCACAGCAGGACGTGGACGATGACGCCAGCGTGCTGGTGCTTGGGCGCGTCAGCGACGATCCCAAGGCGCATTACGACCAGCTCAAGCCGCTGCTCGACTACGTGGTGCCGCGCATGGCATCGGTCGGCATCCGCAGCGGGCGTGTGCTGATGGCGAAGGATTTGCAACAGATGGGCAGCTACCTGCGCCGTGGCCGGGTGGACTGGATCAACGAGACCGCCGGCAACGCCGCCGTGCTGGAACGGCGCGGCGTGGCGCACGCCTTCCTGTCCTCCGAACGCGAGCGCGCCACCAGTTACCACAGCGTGTTTTTTGTCCGCAACGACAGCCCGGTGCGCGGCTTGCAGGATCTGGCCGGGCGCAGCATCGCCTTCCAGAGCCCGTATTCCACCAGTGCCTACTACCTGCCGGCGGCGAAGCTGCTGGAGCAAGGCCTGACGCTGGAGCCGCTGCTCTCGCCGATGGACAAGGCATCGCCGGACATGGTGGGTTACCTGTTTGCACGCACCGAGTTGAACATCACCACCTGGGTACACAAGCGGCTGGTCGATGTGGGCGTACTCAGCAATCTGGACTGGGCCAATCCGCAGCGGATGCCGGCTGCATTCGCGCGTGACTTCCGCATCATCGGCCGCACCCAGGAGGTGCCGCGCGCATTGATTCTTGCGCGCAGTGGCCTGCCGCCGGCAGTGGAAGCGCGGCTGCGCGAAGTCTTGCTGGAAGCGGTGATGGATCCCGAGGCGGGCGAGGCCCTGCGCCGGTTTTCCGGCACATCGCGCTTCGTGCCGATGGGGGATGAGGACAGGCGGGCGCTGGAGCAACTGGGTGCGGGCGTGCAGCGCGTGCGGGCGGAGGTCGAGTGAAGCGCTTCCGGCTGAACCTGCAGGCGCGGTTCTACACCATCATCCTGTTGCTGGCCGTGGTGGTGGTGCTGGTGATGGCGCTGTTCTGGAACCGCCAGCAGCGCAGCCAGCACGAGATCATCGACGTGACCCGTGCGGCGATGCACGGCCTGCTGTCCGAGCAGGCGCGCAGCAACGGCGAGACCACCGTCCAGCAACTGGCCGATGCGCTGGCCAACCCGATGTACTACTTCGACCTGGATGCCATCGGCACGCTGGCGCGCGCAGCGCTGCGTGAATCCGACGTGGACTACATCCTGGTGTATGACACGCAGGGCCGCGTGCTGCACGATGGCTCCGGCGACATCGCCGCCTACGGCCAGCCGATGGATGACGCGCTGGCGGCGGAGGTGATCGCCGCCACGGGCCCGCATACCCGCCTGCAGGGGCATGTGCTGGACGTGTCATCGCCGGTGATGATCGGCGAGGAGCGCCTGGGTGGCGTGCGCATCGGTTATTCGATGGTGGGCATGGAACAGGCCGAGGCGCGTGCATTGGCCGGGCTGCGCGGGTCGATCGATACCGTGGGCCGGCGCAGCCTGGGCTGGCTGTTGCTGTTGACGGCGGGTATCGCGGTGGTGGCGGTTGCGGCCACGGCGCTGGTGCATCGCCTGCTGATGCGCCCGATCCGCATGCTGGGTGATGCCGCAAAGCAGATCGAGGCCGGCGATTTCAGCTCGCCGGTGCCAAATACCGGGCGCGATGACGAACTGGGCGACCTGATCCGCACCTTCGGGCGCATGCGCGAAAGCGTGGCCCGGCACGACCGCGACATCCGCCGCGTGGCCTACAGCGATGCGCTGACCGGCTTGTCCAACCGGCTGGCTTTTCGCGAATCGCTGGATCAGCGCATGCGCGCCTTGCAGGGCGCGGGCCGGCAACTGGCGCTGGTGTTCATCGATCTGGACGATTTCAAGCGCGTCAACGACACCCTGGGCCACGAGGCTGGTGACGAAGTGCTGTTGCAGGCGGCCACCCGCATCGGCCGGGCAGTGCAGGCGCTGCATGGCGCGGACGCGATGGTTGCGCGCTTTGGTGGCGATGAGTTCGTGGTGCTGCTGGAGGTCGCCGAGCGCGAATCCGATGCCGACGTACGCGGCATGGTGACCCGGCTTGCGGAGACGCTGGTGCAGGAACTGGGCGAACCGTTGCTGCTGCACGGGCGGCAGGTGTTCCTGGGGGCGTCGGTGGGTGTCGCCGTATTCCCGGACGATGCCGCCAGCGCTTCGCAGCTGATGAAGAACGGCGACATCGCGATGTACCAGGCCAAGCTGGCCGGCAAGCATTGCTACCGCTTCTACAGCCGCAGCATGGATCAGGCGGTGGAGCGCCGCATGCGGCTGGAGCATGACCTGCGCGGCGCATGGGATCGCGGTGAACTGAGCCTGGCCTACCAGCCGATCTACCGCACCAGTGACCGCGTGCTGGTGGGTGCGGAGGCCTTGCTGCGCTGGCAGCACCCCGAAGACGGCGCGATCTCGCCGGCGGTGTTCATCGAAGTGGCCGAGCAGAGCGGCTTGATCGAGACGCTTGGCCCTCAGGTGATGCGCGCGGCCTGCCATGAAGCCGCGCAGTGGCCGGTGCCGCGCGGCGCGGCAGAGCCGCCGTTCGTGTCGGTCAATGTCTCGCCGCGCCAGCTGCGCAGTGGCGATCTGGTGCAGCAGATCGCAGGCGCATTGCAGGCGGCGGATCTGGTGCCGGGGCGGCTGCACGTCGAGTTGACCGAGACCGCCGTGCTGGGCGACGAAGCCAATGCCACCGCACTGCTTGCGCACCTGCGCCGGGCAGGCGTGCGCGTGTGGCTGGATGATTTCGGCACCGGCTATTCCAGCCTCAGTCACCTGCGCCGGGTGCAGGTGGATGGTTTGAAGATTGACCGCAGTTTCATCACCGACCTGCTGCGTGACCCGGACGATCTGGCGCTGACCACCGCGATCGTGGCGATGGCACATTCACTGGGCGTCATCGTGGTGGCCGAGGGCGTGGAGAAGCCGGGCCAGTACGAATTGCTGCGCGAACGCGGTTGCGATCTGGTGCAGGGTTACTGGCTGGGGCACCCGATGAACGCGGCGGAGTTCGCGCGGTTGCTGCGCTGAGTCATTTCATGCATGCGGAGCAAGCTCCGCATCTACAAACGACAGATCACCATCGTAGGTGCCGAGCTTGCTCGGCACGAGGCAGCCGCGTCAGAACAACCCGCCGATCCACTTGGTGGCAGCCGCCGCCAGCGATCCGCTGAGCACGCCGAACACCACGATGGTGGCGATGCCCACCAGCCAGCACAGCAGCATCAACAAACCGTCACGCTCCAGCAGGGCCAGTGCATAGACCAGCAGTAGCACGCCGAACAGATAGTTGGTGAACGGAATCGGCAGCGCCAGCAGCAGGCCCAGCAGCACCAGTTGCAGGCCGGTGAACATCGCCGCCAGCGGATGTTCCAGCATGCCGGTCAGGCGCGGCCTGGCCAGATGTTCAAGCCGCGCCAGCCACGGCGACATCATCTCGTCGAACAATTGCAGGCTGCGCCTGCGCGGCCCACGGTTGGCGATGAAGCGCGGTAGCCACGGCTTGCGCATGCCGAACAGCAGATGCACGCCCACCAGTGCGCACAACGGGCCGCTGATTGCGCCGGCAACGCCGGGAATCGGGATGAAGGCGGGCAGTGACGCCACGAACAGCATCATCCCGAATGTGCGCCGGCCCAGCCCGGCCAACAGGTCATGGAACACCAGCCGCTGTTCCGGATCGCCTTCCAGCAATGCATCCAGCAGGGCGCGGGTGCCGGTCTCGCGCGCGCGGGCGTGGTCAGGCATCGCCTGTGTCCCTGCCTGTGGCTTGCTCCCGTTGCAGCAGTAGCTTGTCGATGCGCGGGCCATCCAGATCCACCACCTCGATCCGCCATGCGCCCAGCCGGAAGTGCTCGCCGACATGCGGGATGCGCCCGAAGTGGGAGATCACGAGGCCAGCGGTGGTGTTGTAGTCCAGCTCATCGGCATCGGCCAGGCGCTCGCCGGTCAGTTCGCGCAATTCGTCCAGGTGCAGGCCACCATCGACCAGCAGCGAGCCGTCCTCGCGCATCACCACCAGTGCCTCGTCGCCGCTGGATTCGCTGCCGGCCTGCAGCCGCCCGACCACTGCATCCATGATGTCGTCGATGGTGACAAGGCCCTGGATGTCGCCGTATTCATCGACCACCATCGCCATCGATTGCTGCTCTTCACGCAGGATTTCCAGCAGCTTCAGGGCATGGGTGGATTCGGACACGAACACCGGCGCGCGCAGCTTGTTGAACAGCGAAGGCTGCGGCTTGCCGAACTCCTCCAGCAGCGCTTTCACTTCGAGGATGCCGGCCACGTCGCTGTCGCTGCCGCGATACACCGGGTAACGCGCGTACAACTGCTCCTGCATCGTGGTCAGGTTGCTGGCCAGCGGCGCGTCGGCATCCAGCCATGCGATGCGGGTGCGCGGCGTCATCAGGCTTTCGGCGGTGCGGTCACCCAGGCGCATGACCCGGTTCAGCATGTTGCGCTCGTCCAGATCCAGCAGGCCTTGCTCATGGCCTTCGCTGACCAGCATCTGGATTTCTTCCTCGGTCACCTGCGAGTTGTCGCTGCCATCGACCCGCAGCAGCTTCAGCAGGCCGCGCACCGACACGCTGAGCAGCCAGACCGCCGGGGTGGCGATTTTCGACAGCCAGTGCATCGGCAGGGCGACGAAGGACGCCAGCCGTTCCGGCGCCAGCAAAGCCAGCCGCTTGGGCAGCAGTTCGCCCAGCACGATGCTGAGGTAGGTAATCAGGCCGACGGCCAGCACGTCGCCCGCGGTCTTGGCGTATTTGCCGAGGATGGGCGCGGATTCGGCCAGTTGCGCGCTGATCATGGCGCTGAGCGCATCGCCGCCCAGCATGCCGGTGAGGATGGTGAGCAGGCTGATGCCCACCTGCACCGTCGAAAGGAAGCGCTCGGGGTGTTCGGCCAGTTCCAGCGCCTTGTGCGCCCCCCGGCTGGTTTCCGCGCGCTGCTTCAGCCGCGCCTTGCGCGAGGTGACCACCGACATCTCCGACAGCGCGAAGAAGGCATTGAGCAGGATCAGCAACAGGACGATGGCGAGCAGTTCAAACATGGCGCGCTACCGGCTGTGGGTGGGCCACGGCAACGCAACGCCCGGTGGCGGGCGGCGGGGACGTTGGCGTGGCGGCGGGCGGGGGCGTGTCGTCCATGGGCTGCGCGCGGGGCGCCGGCGGATGATAACAGGCCCGGCAGGCGCGCATGTCCGCCATCGAACCGTCATAATTGCGTACCGTCGTTCCGCATTACAGGCCTTCCCCATGTTCTCGTTGCAGACGATCTTCGGCTCCGGCCAGCAGTTCTACATCCTGCTGGATGAAGCGGCCACCGCCGCCCACGACAGCGCCAAGGCCCTGCATGCGCTGATGAAGACCACCGACCGCCAGCCCGCGCTGGACGCCTTCAAGCTGGCCCGCCAGCGCGAGCGCGCGGCTTCGGACAAGATCGGGCGGGCACTGGTGGACAGTTTCATCACCCCGATCGAGCGCGAGGACATCGAGGCGCTGGGATCGGCCCTGTACAAGATCCCCAAGCAGATCGAGAAGTTCGCCGACCGCTACGCACTGGCAACCCGGCATCTGGAGAACATCGACTTCGCGCCGCGCGCGGCGATGCTGGAGCAGGCCGCTGCCGTGGTGGTGGAAATGGTGCATGAGCTGCAGAAGATGAACATCGACAGCATGACCGTGCTGAACGACAGGCTGCGCTCGATCGAGAACGAAGCCGACCGGCTGATGCTGGAGCTGTACCGCGAGATCTACTCCGGTCGCCTCGACAGCCTGCAGATGTTCCTGCTCAAGGAGTTCTTCGAGATTCTGGAGAAGGCCATCGACCGCTGCCGCGAGGCCGGCGTGGTGGTTTACCAGATCGTGCTGAAGAACTCGTAATGCGATCTGGCGCGACCTGCAGGGCGGCTGACTCCGGCCACACCGACATCGGCGCTGCCGATGCCGGACATGCATGCTTCCACAACCCCCACCTCGCCGCATCGCGGCGAGGCCACCCCCTTGACTCAAGGGGGCTGGCGAAGGTGATCTCATGCTGACGCTTGTACTAGTGGTGATCCTTGCCGCGCTCGTTTTCGAGTTCATCAACGGCTTCCACGACACCGCCAATTCCATTGCCGCGTCGGTGGCCACCAAGGTGCTGAGTCCGGGCCAGGCGGTCAGTCTGGCGGCGGTGATGAACCTGATCGGCGCGCTGACCGGCACTGCGGTTGCGGCCACCATCGCCACCGGGCTGGTCAACACCGACGTGGTCGAAGTCACTTCGCAACTGGTGTTGTGCGCATTGCTGGGCGCGATCGTGTGGAATCTGGTGACCTGGTGGTTCGGGTTGCCGTCTTCGTCCTCGCACGCGCTGATCGGTGGCCTGTGCGGCGCGGCGCTGGCTGCCGCGCACAACGACTGGAACGCGCTGATCTGGATCCAGTCCGGTGCCGACTGGGCGCACAGCAAGGGGCTGGTCTGGAAGGTTCTGGTGCCGATGGTGACATCGCCGCTGGTCGGCTTCCTGCTGGGCATGACCCTGATCGTGCTGCTGTGGGCGATGATCTCCGGCATGGAACGCGCCGGTGGCCTGCTGAAGCGGATGGCGCGTCCGCGCTGGATCAACATGGTGTTCGGCAAGATGCAGATCGTGTCTGCCGCCTACATGGGCTATGCCCACGGCCACAATGATGCGCAGAAGACGATGGGCATCATCGCGCTGACCCTGTTCGGCGCGCAGGCATCCGGCGCGCTCGACGACCTGCCGGCGTGGCTCGGCTTCCTGCATCCCAAGGCCGGTGCCGCCGACAACGAAGTCGCACTCTGGATCGTGATCACCTGCGCACTGGTGATGGCGGCGGGTACGGCTTCGGGCGGTTGGCGCATCATCAAGACGCTGGGCCACAAGATGGTGAAACTGCAGCCGCTGGACGGCTTCGCGGTGGACACCAGTTCGGCCACGGTGCTGATGGCAGCGGCCCACTTCGGCATGCCGGTTTCGACCACGCACACGGTATCGACCGTCATCATGGGCGTGGGCTTCGCCAAGAACCCGCGCAAGCTCAAGCTGGGCACCATCGAACGCATCGTGTGGGCGTGGATACTCACCATCCCGGCCGCTGGCGGCATCGCCTATGGCCTGCTGCGCGCGCTGGAGGCGCTGGGCTGGGCCTGACATGCCGCGTCTTTCCGCCCATGCCGTGCAGGGCGAGCTGAAGCCGCTCGCCAACGTCCGCAACATCATCGCCGTCGGCTCCGGCAAGGGCGGCGTGGGCAAATCGACCACGGCAGTCAATCTGGCGCTGGCGCTGGCTGCCGAAGGGCTGGCGGTGGGCGTGCTGGATGCCGACGTGTACGGCCCCAGCGTGCCGATGATGCTGTGTCTTTCAGGCAAGCCGGACAGCCCGGATGGCAAGAGCATCACGCCGATGCGCGCGCATGGCATCGAAGCCATGTCCATCGGCCTGCTGGTGGATCAGGACACGCCGATGATCTGGCGCGGGCCGATGGCGACCTCGGCGCTGACCCAATTGCTCACCGATACCCGCTGGGCTGACCTCGACGTGCTGGTGGTTGACCTGCCGCCGGGAACCGGTGACATCCAGCTGACGATGGCGCAGAAGATCCCGGTGGCCGGCGCTGTGATCGTGACCACCCCGCAGGACATCGCCACGCTGGATGCGCGCAAGGCGCTGCGGATGTTCGAGAAGGTCGCCATCCCGGTGCTCGGGCTGGTGGAAAACATGGCAGTGCATGTCTGCGGCAACTGCGGGCATGCCGAGCATCTGTTCGGCGAAGGCGGTGCGGCGCGCATGTCCGCGCAGTACGGCGTGCCGGTGCTGGGCGCGCTGCCGCTTGAAATCGGCATCCGCGAACAGGGCGATGCCGGCATGCCGATCGTCGCGGCGATGCCCGATTCAGCGGCTGCGCAGGCCTATCGCGCCGCTGCCCGTGCCCTGTTGGCCGAACTGGACAAGCGCCCGAAGCTGCGCAGCGGGATCGTGGCGTCGCTGCTATAGGGTGGGGTTCGCCCACCATCGCCAATCTCTGTCGTCGCGACGGTGGGATAAATCCCACCCTATATAATCGCGGCTTCCATTTGGGGCATACGCATGAGCATCAAGAGCGACCGCTGGATTCGCCGCATGGCGCAGGAACACGGCATGCTGGAGCCGTTCGAGCCCGGCCAGGTCAAGCAGATTGATGGCAACCGCATCGTCAGCTACGGCACTTCCAGCTATGGCTACGACGTGCGCTGCGCGCGCGAGTTCAAGGTGTTCACCAACATCAACTCGACGATTGTTGACCCCAAGCACTTCGACCCCAAGAGCTTCGTTGACGTGGTGGCCGACGAGTGCATCATCCCGCCCAATTCCTTCGCGCTGGCGCGCACGGTCGAATACTTCCGCATCCCGCGCGACACGCTGGTGGTTTGCCTCGGCAAGAGCACCTACGCGCGTTGCGGGATCATCGTGAATGTCACGCCGCTGGAGCCGGAGTGGGAAGGCCACGTCACTCTGGAGTTTTCCAACACCACGCCGTTGCCGGCGCGCATCTACGCCAACGAAGGCGTGGCGCAGATGCTGTTCTTCCAGGCCGATGCCGATGACGTGTGCGAAACCAGCTACAAGGATCGCGGCGGCAAGTACCAGGGCCAGACCGGGGTCACGTTGCCGAAGACGTGAGCGCCGCGCCCAGCGCGCTGACCCGCTCCACCAGTTGTTCCGGCGCGTAGGGCCGCGCATTCGCCACGCCCCAGACCGGGCGCGGCCATGCGATGTCCTCGCGATAGCGCGCGATGACATGGATATGCAACTGCGGCACCATGTTGCCGAGTGCGGCCACGTTGAGCTTGTCCGGCTGGAACAGTGCTTTCAGCGCGCGTGAAGCGGCATCGATCTCGTCGGTGAGTGCGTGTCGCTGCGCGGCGTCCAGGTCGATCAATTCGACCGCATCGGCCACGCGCGGCACCAGCACCAGCCACGGATGGTTGGCATCGTCCATCAGGCGGACTTCGCACAGCGGCAGTTCGATCACCGGCACGGTGTCCTGCGCCAGTTGTGGATGCAGTGCCCAGCGGCTCATGGCGTGCTCCTGTGCGGGTGAAGGACGGTGCCGGATACGCGGACTATAATCCCGCGCCCAGCACATAGCCGCCGCCATGTCCCTGCAACAGCCCAAAGTTGGATTCGTCAGCCTCGGCTGCCCCAAGGCGCTGGTCGATTCCGAGCGCATCCTCACCCAGTTGCGGGTCGAAGGCTACGACCTGGTGCCGACCTATGACGATGCCGACGTGGTGGTGGTCAACACCTGCGGCTTCATCGACAGCGCGGTGGCCGAATCACTGGATGCCATCGGCGAGGCGATGGCGGAAAACGGCAAGGTCATCGTCACCGGCTGCCTGGGCAAGCGCAGCGAGGTGATCCGTCAGGCGTATCCCGATGTGCTGTCCATCAGCGGCCCGCAGGACTACGCCAGCGTGATGGATGCGGTGCATGCGGCGCTGCCGCCGAAGCATGATCCGTTCGTGAATCTGCTGCCCGACTACGGCTTGAAGTTGACGCCGAAGCACTACGCCTATCTGAAGATTTCCGAAGGCTGCAACCACCGTTGCAGCTTCTGCATCATCCCGTCGATGCGCGGTGATCTGGTGTCGCGCCCCGTCGATGAGGTGTTGCGTGAGGCCGAAAAACTGGTGCGCGGCGGCGTCAAGGAATTGCTGGTGGTGTCGCAGGACACCAGCGCCTACGGCGTTGACCTGAAATATGCGCCGCGACTGTGGGGCAGCAACGTCTATGAGACGCGGATGAAGGCGCTGTGCGAAGGCCTGTCCACACTTGGCGTGTGGACGCGCCTGCATTACGTCTATCCGTATCCGCATGTCGATGACGTGATTCCGCTGATGGCGGACGGCAAATTGCTGCCGTATCTCGACATCCCGTTCCAGCACGCAAGCCCGCGCGTGCTGCGGCTGATGAAGCGCCCCGGCGCGGTGGACAAGACGCTGGAACGCATCCAGCGCTGGCGCGGCATCTGCCCGGAGCTGACCATCCGCAGCACCTTCATCGTCGGTTTTCCCGGCGAGACGGAGCAGGAGTTCGAGGAATTGCTGGATTTCCTCGACGAAGCACAGCTTGATCGCGTCGGTGCGTTCGCCTATTCGCCGGTGGAAGGCGCGAAGGCCAATGAATTGCCTGACCCGGTGCCAGAAGACGTGAAGCAGGAACGCTTGGCGCGTTTCATGCAGCGGCAGGCGGCGATTTCCGAAGCGCGTCTTGCAGCCAAGGTCGGCACGGTGCAGAAGGTGATCGTCGATGCCATCGACGGTGAACTTGCCATCGCCCGCTCGATGGCGGATGCGCCGGAAATCGACGGGCTGGTGCAGGTGCAGGACGGGCGCGAGGCAGGGCTGGTGCCGGGCGAGTTTGCCCATGTCCGCATCATGGGCAGCGACGAGCATGACCTGTACGGCGAGGTTGAGTACAACGCCGATTAGCACTGAAGCCTGTGGGTTCGTCATTCCGGCGAAAGCCGGAATCCAGCTTCTTACTGTTTGCTCAAGAGCTGGATTCCGGCTTTCGCCGGAATGACGGCA
>NZ_JASGED010000039.1:0-19413 GCF_047606765.1 Thermomonas sp.
AACGCGCACACCCACGTCGTCCAGCGTGCGTTCCATGATCCGATAGGTGGCATTCACCCCCCACGACCAAGTGGCATTCAACGCCTTCTGATAGCCGAGGATGAATTCGTCCTGATAGACAGCCTTGATGTCACGATCGACCTTGGCACGCGGGTCGCCAACGTTGTTTTGCGAATACACGCCACCAATCTGTGCGCCAAGAATGGGCGACATATAGGCTGCGCCCGTCACCGGGTTGGTCGCGCTGTTCCAGCCTTGCAGCACATAGTAGTAGTACTCGTCATACACGTCGCTACCGGCATATTCGTTGACGGCATTGGTGACCGGCAGGTAATAACGCCCCGCATTGCCAAACAGCTTGCTGGTGCCATCGCCCTGCATGTCCCAACTGAAGCCAAGACGCGGAGCTACCAGATTATCCAGCTTGATGAAGCTCTGCCCGCTGGCCGTCTTGTTGTCGAAGCTGTCCACCCGCACGCCAAGGCTCAGCAGCAAATTAGGCGTTACGTTCCAGTTGTCCTCCACATAGAACGCACTGGCCTCGGTTTCAAACGTACCGCCTTGCGAACGGAAACGCTTGGTGATGATGGCATTCACGCCTGCGGGTACCGTTGCACCGTTGGCCAACGGACTGCCAGGCGATACGGCGACAGCCTGATAGGAGAAGCCATCGCCCGGATAGAACAGTGACGTTTCACTGGTCATCAATTCGCGGTCATAACCAAAGCGCAGCACGTGGTTGCCAAGCGACCATTCGAAATCAAGCCGCCCCATCTCGCGCTCATCGTCCCGCTTGCTGATGGTTCCATTATTCGGATGGCAACCCAGCCGCGCACCAAGCGTGGCCGCGATCGCCGAATAACTGGCGTCGGCAGTGACTGGGCTGCATTGTGCATCCAGGGTGGTCCATGCATGCGAACTGCGATTGTTCACGCCATACAGTGCCTTGGCAGTGAAGTTCTCGCCGAAATGGCCGGTATAGGTCGCCGAATAATTGTCGCCACCACTCTTGGAATAACTGGTGCCGTTGTACGCACCCATCGTATCGGTAGCCCACGTATAGACGTAACCGTCCGACTCGCTTTCCCCGCCATCAGAGAACGCCAACAATTCCAGCTTGTGATTGTCGTTGATAATCCAGTCCAGCTTCGTACCCCAGAAGCCATTATCGTTCTTGGCCTGGGAGGCCGATGTCAGCGAATAGCCTCTGGAATGGTTGCTCCGGTCTTCGTACATGCCGAAAAAGAACAGCCTGTCCTTCACGATGGGGCCAGACGCCCATACATTCGTCTTGAACCAGTTGTAGGAATCCCGGCTCTGCAAACCGTACTCGCCAGGGCTGGTATGCAGGGAGCCATCCTCGTGGTAGCGATCCTCGGCTGGCGCTTGCCACGCCGCTGGCTCCATCGTCACCTCGATGCCACCATGAAATTCATTGCCGCCGGAACGTGTCACCGCATTGATGACGCCACCTGTGCTGCGACCGAACTCCGCGGAGTAACCACCGGTCTTGACCTGAAACTCTTTGTAAAAACCGAACGGCACGCTGGAAAAACCCGACCGGTAGAACGGATCGGTCACATTCATGCCGTTGATGTAAACGACGTTTTCCGCCATCGATGAGCCGTTGAAGTTCAGCCCGCCCAGGCGATTGTTGCCAATGACGCCGGGTGCCAACAGTGCAACCGCAGCCAGGCCCTGATCCACCGGCAAGCGCGCCCATTCTTCACGTGAAATATTCGTGGCACTTTCCGTGCTGTACACATCGACGCGATTCACCACACGCGAGCCCACTACCTGCACCGCATCGAGATTGGTGAGCGTGCCTTCACTGCCCAGGTTGACGGTGGCGGTGCCGCCCAGCGGCACGCTGACCGTCAGCGCCTGACCCACGTCCGAGCCGCCGCGCTTCACCTGCAGGGTGTAGTCGCCCACCGGCAACTGCGCCAGACGGTAGCTGCCATCGGCATTGACCGTGACCGTGCGGGTAGCACCCGTGGCCGTGTTGACCAGGGTGATCTGGTCACCGGCATTGGCACGGCCTGCCACCGCGCCCATCGCGCTTTGCGCGAATGCCGGGGCAAGGGCGAGCGAGGACAGGCAGACGCCCATCGCAAGACACAGGGCGGACTTGCGCAAACGCGAGGTGCGGTTCATCGGCTTTCTCCAAAAGGTGGGGATGGCAGAACGACTGGGATGAAATGAGGATGCACGGCGACCGGCGGCGTGCGAGTGGCAACACCCGGCACTGGCGCAGGCGGTACGGTGGTGGCGCGGAATGGGTTGCAGGTCACCCGATGCGTTCCCCAACGGTCGGTCGTTACCGCTTCTTTAACATGCACCGCAGGGCTGGTCAATAAATTATTCTTGCCGTATAACTCGTACGAATATTGATTCAGAGCCTGTGCGCAGCACGGCCCGAACACGCACACAGGCACCGTCACCGGGAGGGGTGAAGACGATGACCGGCACTGTTTACCCGACGCGCCGCACACCCGCGCTGCATGCGCTGGGCCTTGCCCTGTTGCTGGCGGCAGGTGCGGCCACGGCGCTGGACGGCCCGAAATCCGGCACCTTGCCGATCCCGCCCAGCGGCGTGATCGGGATGCAGGATGCCTATTTCTCGCCGGAGTTCTGGGTTGCACGCCAGCAAGCGCCGGACGCCGTGCTGATGACGGCCGATGCCATCGCCGCACGCAACGCACGCCTGCTGCGCGAAGACGATTCGATGCATGACCTTGCCGCGATGCCCGCAATGCTTTCGCGTGCGCAGGTTGCAGGCTGGATCGACGATCTGGCATCGCCACCATCCAAGCCGCTGTGGGATGAAGCCGGCAAGCCTGTCACCAAGGCAACGCTCGACGCGATCCTCGGCAACCGTGCGATGGACGCGATTGCCGCATTGCAGCCCGCCCGCTTCGGCATGGCCTTGCAGCGCACTGACCTGCGCACCTTTCCCGCCGCGCTGCGCGTGTTCAGTCGCGCAGGCGAAACCGATATCGACCGCTTCCAGGAAAGCGCGCTGTTCCCCGGCGATGCGGTGGTCATCGCGCATGCCAGCGCGGATGGGCAATGGCTGTTCGTGGTCAGCGAACGCTACGCGGCGTGGGCGAAGGCCGATGCCATCGCCGAAGGGGATCGCAACACCGTGCTGGGTTACGGCCAGCGCGCGCGCTATCGCATCATCACCGGCGCAAAGCCGCGCACGGTGTTCACCCGCGAGCAGCCGCAATTGTCCGAACTGCAACTGGACATGGGCCTGCGGGTTCCACTGGCCGACGTGCCGCCGGACAAGTCCGTGAACGGCCAGCATCCCTATGCATCATGGATCATCGACCTGCCCCTGCGTGGCGACGACGGCAAGCTGGCATTCGCGCCTGCCCTGCTGCCACGCATCGCCGAAAGCAGCGCCGATCACCTGCCGCTGACCCGCGCCAACCTGCTGCGGCAGGCGTTCAAGTTCCTCGGCGAGCGCTATGGCTGGGGCCATGCCTACAACGGGCGTGATTGCAGCGGCTTCGTGTCGGAGGTGTATCGCAGCATGGGCGTGCAACTGCCGCGCAATACCAGCGACCAGTCGGTCAGCCCGGTGTTCGCGCGCACGCATCTGGCGCAGGACGCAACGCGCGAAGCGCGGATGGCGGCAGTCGCGGCGCTGGACGTGGGTGACCTGATCTACATTCCCGGCCACGTGATGATGTTCATCGGCGAGGTCGATGGACAGCCGTGGGTGATCCACGACACCAACGGCGGCAGCTATCTGCAGGAAGACGGCAGCCTGCGCGAGATGCGGCTCAACAGCGTGTCGGTCACGCCGCTGCTGCCGCTGCGCTTCGGCAAGGATCACGACTACGTGGATCGCATCACGAATATTGTTCGGGTCACCAAGCCACAATGAAGACCATTCGATGAAAATCACCGACATCCGTTTCGGCATGCTGCGCGTGCCGCTGAAAACACCGTTCAAGACCGCGCTGCGCACCGTGGAACAGGTGGAAGACGTGGTGGTGATGGTGCATACCGACAGCGGCCACATCGGCTACGGCAGCGCACCTGCTACCGCTGTCATCACCGGCGACACCCACGGCTCCATCATCGAAGCCGTGCGCCATTACATCGCCCCGCGCGTAATCGGACAGGACATCGCCAACCTCAACCGCATCACCGGCCTTGTGCAATCGGCGATGGAGAAGAACACCAGCGCCAAGGCGGCAGTGGAAATCGCTCTCTACGACCTGTGGGGCCAGTTGTATGGCGCGCCGCTGTACAAGCTGCTGGGCGGCGGCGAGCCGGTCATCACCACCGACATCACCATCAGCGTTGACCACATCGACAAGATGGTGTCCGATTCGCTGTCTGCGGTGGAGCGCGGCTTTGAATCGCTGAAGATCAAGGTGGGCAAGGACATCGGCGTGGATATCGAACGCACCAAGGCCATCCACGCGGCGGTGGAAGGCCGCGCCCTGCTGCGGCTGGACGCCAACCAGGGCTGGACGGCGAAGCAGGCGGTCTATGCACTGCATGCGCTGGAAGATGCCGGCGTGAAGCTGGAACTGGTGGAGCAGCCGGTGAAGGCACATGACCTTGCCGGCATGCGCTACGTGACCGAGCGCGTACACACGCCGGTGATGGCGGATGAAAGCGTGTTCGGCCCGCGCGAACTGGTGGAGTTGATCCGCATGCGCGCCGCCGACATCGTCAACATCAAGCTGATGAAGACAGGCGGCATCTCCAACGCGGTGAAGATTGCCGACATCTGCGCGTTGTACGGCATCGACTGCATGATCGGCTGCATGCTGGAATCTTCCATCGGCGTGGCGGCAGCGGTACATCTGGCGGTGGCCCGCGCCGATGTCATCAGCAAGGTCGATCTGGACGGGCCATCGCTGTGCAGCCATGACCCGGTGGACAGCGGCGTGATCTTCAACGAATCGGAAATCAGCATCACCGACGCGCCCGGCCTTGGCATCCGCGCCATCGACGGCATTACCCCCGTCACCAGCCTTGCGGCCTGAAGCAGGCATGTCCGCGCTGGTCAGGATTCGCGCCGAACGCGACCAGATGTCGGCGATCGAGCGCCGCATCGCCGACTTCGTGCTGGAAAACGCGCAACTGCTGCGCGACTACTCATCGCAGCAGCTCGCCAACGCGCTGGGCATCAGCCAGTCCAGCGTGGTCAAGTTCTGCCAGAAGCTTGGCTTCAAGGGTTATCCCGACCTCAAGCTGTCGATCAGCGAAGCGGTGGTGCGCGCCGACAACGGCAATGGCGGATCCCAACCCGGCGGCGGTAGCCAACGGCCCGCGTCACTGGCGACCAGCCTGTGGCAGCGCAAGTCCGAGGCCGAGGAAGCCACCCGCCACATCAACACGACGGATGCGCTGGGCGCGGTGGCAAGCGCCATCGGCAGCGCGCGCCGCGTTTTCATCATCGGCCTGGGCGACGACGACATCCACGCACGCGCATTGGCATTGCGGCTGTCATTGCTGGGCGTGCTGGCGGTACACAATTTCGATGTCACCCACATGGCCGCCAGCATGTCGGCGGCAGAATCCGGTGACGTGCTGGTGGTGTTCTCCGAGTTCGGCATGCATCCGGCGCTGGGCCAGCTTTGCCGCTACGCGCGCGAGCATGGCGGCGCGGTGGTCACGGTGACCCGGCACAGCGCCAATCCGCTGCGCGCGCACGCAGACCTGCCGCTGCTGGTCTCCGCGCATGATGATGGTGCGCACATCCAGCCCCTGCTCTACCACTCCGCGCTGCAACACCTGATGGATCAGGTGTTCGTGCTGCTGTGCGACGGTTCGCGTGCGCGCCGTGCCAACCTGCAGGCCAATCTCGCGCGCATCCAGCCGTTGATCGATGCATGACACCGATGACTTCGCATTCGTCATTCCGGCTTTCGCCGGAATGAAGGATTGTTGCCATCAATTGCCTCCTCCCGCATTTGCCATGACACTTGCCCAATGACGATGACCACACGCCTCACTGCCTTGCTGCTGTCGCTGGTGCTTGCCGCCTGCACGCATGCGCCAGCCAGCAACCACACTTCCAGCGCCGAAGCCGCACGCTGGGCCGCGGCCCGGCAACTGGTGCTGGTCACCACCGCCAACTGGGACGCCACCAGCGGCGAGTTGCGCCGCTTCGAACGCACCACGAGCGGCTGGAAACAGGTAGGCGATGCCGCACCGATCAGCGTGGGCCGCGCCGGCAGTGCATGGGGCATCGGCCTGCATGACGAGCGCAGCGACGGGCCGGTCAAGCGCGAAGGTGATGGCCGTGCGCCTGCGGGCGTGTTCGGCATCGGCACCGCCTTCGGCTATGCCGGCAGCGTCGCCACCGGCCTTCCCTACAAGGGCATGGGCTACAACGACTGGTGCATCGACGTGCCGGAATCGCCGATGTACAACCAGATCGTGGATCGCAGCGTGGCGAAGGCACCGGGACTCGACAAATCCAGCGAGCCGATGCGGCTTGACCTGCATGCCAACGGCGACCAGCGCTACAGCCGGGGCTTCGTGATTCAGCACAACGCGGAAGCGCGCCCGCAGGCCGGCAGCTGCATATTCGCCCATCTGTGGGGCAAGCCCGGTCAGGTCACTGCCGGCTGCACCGCGATGGCGCCTGAGAGCATGGATGCGCTGCTGCAGTGGTTGGACGAACGACACAAGCCCGTATTCGTGCTGCTGCCACGCGCGCAGTACACCGCCCTGCAACAACAATGGAACCTGCCGGAGACAACCCCATGAGCCAGACCGCCCGTGTCCTCACCGGCCTTGTTGCCGGCATCGTGTTCGGCATTTTGCTGGCATGGAAATCACCGGAACTCGGTTTGCAGATTGCCAACATCGTCGAGCCGTTTGGCAAGCTCTGGCTCAATGCCCTGCAGATGACGGTGGTGCCATTGGTGTTCGCGCTGGTGGTGGTCGGCATCAACCAGGCCAGTGATGCCGCGCACTCCGGCCGCGTGGCAAGGCAAGCCATCATCGGCTTCGTCATCCTGCTCACTGCTGCCGCCACGATGGCCGCGCTGCTGGCACCGCTGGCACTGTCGATGCTGGAACCCGATCCCGCCGTCGCCGCCGCGCTGCGCGGCCATGCCGAAGACATCGCCGCGCCATCCGGCGGCTGGGCCACGGCACTCACCGCACTGGTGCCGAGCAATGCCATCGCCGCCGCTGCCGCCTCCGCAATGCTGCCGCTGGTGACCTTCGCGCTGTTCTTCGGCTTCGCCCTGACCAAACTGGATGCCGCGCCGCGTGCGCAGGTGGTCGGGCTGCTGAAGGCGATCAGCGACGCCATGATCGTGATCGTCCACTGGGTGCTGTGGGCCGCACCGGTCGGCATCTTCGCGCTGGTGCTGGCACTGACCGCACGCGCCGGCTGGGGCATGTTGCAGGCGCTCGGCATCTACATCCTGCTGGAATGCGCGCTGTACGTGCTGGCGGTGGTGCTGCTGATCGTCATCGCCGTCACCCTTGGCAAGGGTGGGCTGCGTCACTTCCTGGGCGGGCTGGTGCCGGTGCAGGCCGTTGCCGCCAGCACGCAGTCCTCGCTTGCCACGCTGCCGGCGATGCTGGACAGCGCGCAAAACCGGCTGGGCATCCCTGCCCGCGTGTCCGGGCTGGTGCTGCCGATGGCGGTGTCGCTGTTCCGCATCACCTCGCCCATCCAGTACATCGCCACCGCCAGCTTCATCGCATGGGCATTGGGCGCAACGCTCACGCCTGCCCATCTCGCCACCGGTGTGGCGCTGTCGGTGCTGGTCAGCATGGGCTCGGTCGGCCTGCCCGGTCAGGCCATTTTCCTTGCTACCAACCTGCCTGTGACCTCCGCCATGGGCCTGCCCATCGCCCCGCTACCGGTGTTGATGGCGGTGGATGCCATCCCCGACGTGCTGGCAACCGTGGGCAACGTCACCGGCGACATGACCGCAACAGCGGTGGTGGGGGCGAGGAATGGGGATGGCGCAGCCGAGCCAACGCATGCGGCCTGAACCGCCCGTATTTGCCTATGGATCGAATAAGGACCATATTGCGTCCTGCCATCCAGCCGGGAACCTGCAATGCGCTATTCGTCGCAGATCAAGCCGATCAGCTACATCAAGGCCAACGCTGCCGAGGTGCTGGCGCAGCTTGCCGAACAGCGCGAGCCATTGGTCATCACCCAGAACGGTGAAGCCAAAGCCGTGCTGCAGGACGTGGCGTCCTTCGAGGAAACGCAGGAAACCCTTGCCCTGCTGAAACTGCTGGCACTGGGTCATCAAGACGTAGCCGCAGGCAAGCTCAAACCGGTTGCCGACGTGGTGGCCCGCCTGCGCGACAAGCCCTGATGGTGCGACGCCCCACCCGCTTCGACGTCTTGTTGACCGCAGGCGCGGAGCGGGATTTGCAGGCCATCCACCACTACATCCACGAATCCAGCGGTAAAGCCAGCGCCAACCGCGTGCTGGACGCACTGATGGCAGTTGTCGAAAGCCTGTCTGCAATGCCGGAGCGCGGCAGCATCCCGAAAGAACTGGCAGCACTTGGCATCAAGGAATACCGGCAAGTCTTGTTCAAGCCCTGGCGCGCCATCTATCGCGTCATCGGCAATCAGGTGGTCATCTTCGTGATCGTGGACGGACGGCGCGACATGCAATCCGTATTGGCGCGCAGGTTGCTGGGTGGGTAAGCCTCAATCCACGTAATCCTCGAACTTGCGCCCGCCCTGAAACGGCATCAGATGTTGTTTGACGATGCCCTTTGGCACGGTTTCCAGCTTCATCACGCCGTATTCCAGCGGCCACTGCTGCTGGTCACGCGGTAACTTGAACGTGCCCATCAGCATGTCCACCAGCGGCAGGTGGATCGCGTAGTTCACGTCGATGTACTCCTGCTGCCGCGCGTGGTGCCAGTGGTGGTAGCGCGGCAGCACCAGCAGGTATTCCAGCCAGCCAAAGCGGATGCCGAGGTTGGCATGCGCCACCACTGCCTGCAGGCCGACCAGGATCACGTAGGCGTTCACCGCCGATGCCGAAAAGCCCAGCACCAGCAGCGGCAGCAGCACTGCGCTGCGGGTCAGCACGATTTCGACGAAGTGGATGCGCGAGCCGGCCAGCCAGTCCATGTGCCGGCTGGAGTGATGCACGGCATGGAAGCGCCATAGCCACGGGATGTTGTGATACGCGCGATGCAGCAGCGCCTGCGCCATGTCGGCCACGAACACTGCGATCAGGAACTGCGCCCACACCGGCAGCGACTGGATCGCCGCCTTCAGCCACGGGAACGCCGCCAGTCCGGCGATGGTGGAAGTGGACGCAGTGACAAGGATCAGGATGAACTGCACCAGCACATGGCTCATGAAGAAATACGCCACGTCGGTGCGCCAGCCCGGTCGCAGCGGCGACAACGCACGTTTGCCGAGATAGCGCTCCAGCGGCACGAATACCAGCGCCGAGAAGAACAGCGACAGCACGAACCAGTCCAGCCCGAGCGAATAAGGCGTCTGGCCAATGCTGTCGAACTGCACGTTTGTGCCGCCGAACAACACCGCCAGCGTCGCACTGCCAACACCGATGGCGGCGATGCGCTTGTTGCGGTCACGCAGGATCGCCACGGTCCCCATGATGAAGGCGGCAGCCAGCCCCACCAGCAGCAGATGACGCGCGAACTGTTCGTTGTAGACAGCGCGGAACTCGCGGCTGGTCAGCAATTCGGGGAAGTGGAAGCAGGCCACCGCCATGAGGCTCAACAGCCCCAGCAAGGCCGAGGCATAGGCAAGGAAGGAACGGCGTGGACGCGCCATGCGTGGGATTTCCCAGTCGAGACGACGCGATTCTGCACGCCCGCAGCAAACGGCAACAGGCTTGACGGAAGCGAATGGCAAGAACCGCTACGACTTCATGCCCCTGCATTCGGCTTGGTCGCGGCGAAATCCGACGCGCCTGCGGGGCAAATACCGACTGCTTCCTCGTCTCCGGCGTTGCAAGCTGAAGGCCATGCAACAGGAGCCTTTGCGATGCCCTGCACCCTGACCCACCTGCCCTCGCCCCCATCCTCGCCATTTGGGTATAACCGGAGTAAAGTAGTGTTCAACACTACTTTCACGGAGGCCGTCATGGCCAACGTCTCCGCATCCGATGCCAACCGCAATTTCTCCGCGCTGCTGCGCGAAGTGACGCAGGGCCGTTCCTACACCGTGCTGTCGCGTGGGAAGCCCGTCGCCACGCTCGGCCCCGTGCAGTCCGATGACCGCGCCCGCAAGCGCGCACGCAGGGCATTGCTGGCGCGCCTGCACGCGCAGCCCGCGAGCGGCGTGCGTGGCTGGAGCCGCGACGAGTTGTACGAGCGCTGAGCATGGACATCGCGCTGGACACCAATGTGCTGGCCTATGCCGAGGGCGTGGGCGATGCGCAGCGACAGGCGGCGGCACTGCAACTGATCGAACGCCTGCCCGCCGCGCGCGTGCGCCTGCCGGCGCAGGTGCTGGGCGAACTGGTGCGCGTGCTGTACGGCAAGGCCGGACGCAGCCGCGCGCAGGCACGCCAGGCGGCGATGGACTGGGCCGATGGTTTCAGCGTGCTGGATTCCACCTGGCCTGCAATGCTCGGCGCACTGGACCTGTGCGTGGATCATGAATTGCAACTGTGGGACGCGCTGATCCTGTCGGTGGCCTCCGATGCCGGCTGCCGGGTGCTGCTCAGCGAAGACCTGCAGCACGGCTTCACCTGGCGTGGCACCACCGTGGTCAATCCGTTCCACACACCCATGCCCGAGTTGCTGCAGGCAGTGCTGGATTGATGCAGCGGCGCGCTTCATCGGTTTCAGGCGTGACCACCGCTTGACAGCCTTCGCCGCAGTGCAGCAGAGTCCGTCCCCATGTCCCGCCACATGACCACCACGATTATTACCACCGGCACCGGTACCACGACGCCGGTGCGGTCGGTCATGCCTGGATAAACCCATCCAAGACAACGACCCCGCAGCGACAGAGGCGGGGCGCGAATCCCGACTCGACGCACGCGGGGCTTCCACCGGAGGCTTCATGGTTTCGTCGCAGTCCGCACCACCCAAGCCCGCTCCATCCAAAGCATTTTGTCGCGCACACAAGTTTGGCGGCAGTTCACTGGCCGATGCCGACCGCATCCGTCACGTTGCCGGGCTGCTGCTGGCCGACGATGCACCACGCCAAGTCGCGGTGTCCTCGGCGATGCAGGGCGCCACCAATGCACTGATTGCGCTGACCGATGCCGCCGCATCCGGCGCGGACTGGCAGCCTGCTTTCGCCGCGCTGAAGGCCAAGCACGAGGAAACGGCACGCAAACTGCTGGACGCACCGGAAGCGATGCTGGGCTGGCTTGAGGTGCAATTCACCGAAATCGCCGACCTGCTGCGTGCGGTCAGCCTGCTGCGCCAGCCGGGGCGTTCCGCGCTGGAACGCATCCACGGCATGGGCGAGGTGCTTTCGACCACGCTGTTGAACGCACATCTGCAACAGCGCGGCGGCGACTACGCCCTGCTCGACGCGCGCGAGGTGCTGGTGGTGCGGCATACCGACCTCGGTGCCATCGTCGATTGGGATGCAAGCGCGCGCCGGCTTGCGCAGTGGCAGCAGGCCAACCCGGCATCTCGCGCGATGGTGACCGGCTTTGTCGCCAGCGGCGAAGACGGCCTGCCCACCACGCTGGGCCGCAACGGCAGCGACTATTCCGCCGCGATCTTCGCCAGTCTTTTCGATGCCGACGAACTGCACATCTGGAGCGATGTGGATGGCGTGCTGTCCGCCGATCCGCGACTGGTGCCGGAAGCGGTTTCGCTTGCGGCGATGAGCTACCGCGAAGCCTGCGAACTGGCCTACTTCGGCGCGAAGGTGATCCATCCGCAGACCATGACGCCGGCCATCGCGCGCGGCCTGCCCATCCTGATGCGCAACACCTTCCGCCCGGAGTTCCCCGGCACCCGCATCGACGCCGACGGCGACCGCAATGCCGCAGGCCCGGTGAAGGGGCTCACGCTGGATCCTGGCCTTGCGCTGGTCAGTCTGGAAGGCGCGGGCCTGATCGGCGTACCCGGCACCGCCGAGCGCGTGTTTGCCGCACTGCATGCCGCGCGTATTTCGGTGGTGATGATTTCGCAGGGCAGCTCCGAGCATTCAATCTGCTCGGTAGTGCGAGAGCGCGATGCCGATACCGCAAAGGCCGCGCTGCTGGACGCCTTCGCACGCGAGCTTGCTTCCGCGCAGGTGCAAGGCGTGCAGGTGGTGCGCGATATCAGCGTGCTGGCAGCGGTGGGCGATGGCATGGCCGGCACGCCGGGCGTGGCAGCGCGATTGTTCGAAGCACTGGCGCGGGCGCGCGTGAATATCCGCGCCATTGCGCAGGGCGCATCGGAGCGCAACATCTCGGTGGCAATTGCCTCCGCCGACGCCGCGCGTGCGCTGCGCGCCGCACACGCCGCGTTCTGGCTGTCGCCGCAGACGATTGCGCTTGCGGTAATCGGCCCCGGCAAGGTCGGCGGTGCCCTGCTGGACCAGTTGCAGGCCGCGCTGCCGCGCCTGCGTCAGGATGCCAATGTTGACCTGCGCCTGCGCGCCATCGCCGGCAGCAGCAAGCTGTGGCTGTGCGAACACGGCGGCGATGCCGACTGGCGCACACGCATGCAGGCCGAGCCTTCGCAAACCGGCCTGGATGGACTTGCCGCGCATCTTCTGGACAGCCACATGCCGCATGCGGTGATCGTGGACTGCAGCGCCAGCAACGACGTGGCGCAGCGTTATCCGCAGTGGTTAGCCGCCGGCATCCACGTCATCACGCCCAACAAGCAGGCCGGCGCAGGGCCGCTGGAACGCTATGACGCCATCCGCGCTGCCCGCGTGAAAAGCGGCGCGCGCTTCCGCTACGAGGCCACCGTCGGCGCGGGCCTGCCGGTGATCTCCACCCTGCGCGACCTGCTGGATACCGGCGACGAGCTGATCGCCATCGACGGCATCTTCTCCGGCACGCTGGCATGGCTGTTCAACATGTTCGATGGCAGCAAGCCGTTCTCCACACTTGTGCGTGAAGCCCATGCACTGGGTTACACAGAGCCCGACCCGCGCGATGACCTGTCCGGTACCGACGTGGCGCGCAAGCTGGTGATCCTTGCCCGCGAAGCAGGTCTGCAGTTGTCACTGGCCGACGTGTCCGTGCAAAGCCTTGTGCCCGAAGCCCTGCGCGATGGCGACTGCGACGCCTTCATGGCGGCGCTGGAACAGTTGGACGCACCGATGCAGGCCGCGCTGCAGGCCGCGCGCGCCAAGGGCTGCGTGCTGCGCTATGTCGCCAGGTTGGAACGTCATGGCAATGCGCAGGTTGCGTTGCAGGAACTCCCCGCCGACCATGGCTTCGCCCATCTCCGACTGACGGACAACAGCGTGCAATTCACCACCCGTCGCTACCGCGACAACCCACTGGTCGTGCAAGGCCCCGGCGCCGGGCCGGAAGTCACCGCCGCCGGCGTGTTCTCCGACCTGCTGCGGCTGGCTGCCGCGCTTGGAGCAAAATTGTGAGCGCTGCCCGCAGTGAGGCGCGTGCGTTCGCACCGGGTTCCGTCGGAAATGTTGGCGTGGGTTTCGACGTGCTCGGTCACAGCATTGCAGGCATTGGTGATGTCGCCACCGTGCGCCGCATCGATGCACCCACGGTGCGCATCAAGGCCATTCGCGGCAGCGTCACCGACCTGCCGCTGGAGGCGCAGCGCAATACCGCCGGCGGCGCGCTGATCGCCCTGCGCGAAGCGCTGGCGCTGCCGTTCGGCTTCGAAATCGAAATCGACAAGGGCATCCCGCTCGGCTCCGGGCTGGGCGGTTCCGCTGCGTCCTGCGTGGCCGCACTGGTGGCGGCGAATGCGCTGCTGGATGCACCACTCGATGCGCATGCGCTGTATCCGCATGCACTCGCCGGTGAAGCCGTTGCCAGCGGTGGCCGGCACGGCGACAACGTCGGCCCGATGCTGCTGGGCGGGCTGGTGCTGGCCACCGCCGACCGCCTGACCAAGGTCAACGTGCCCGCCGCATGGCATGCCGCCGTGGTGCATCCGCATGCGGTACTGGAAACGCGCCGCGCGCGTGAAGCGCTGGCAGGCGCATACGCATTGAAGGAGTTCGTCGCGCAAAGCGCAAATCTTGCGCAGGTGCTGCTGGGCTGCGAACGCGGCGACGCATCGCTGGTGCGCGCCGGCCTGTCCGACGTACTGGTGGAACCACGCCGCGCGCCGCTGATCGCGGGCTTTGCCGAAGTGAAGCAGGCCGCGCTGGAGGCAGGCGCAATGGGCGCCAGCATTTCCGGCGCAGGCCCCAGCGTGTTTGCATGGTGCGAAGACGCAGGCAGCGCGCAACGCGCAAGCGCGGCGATGCAGGTGGCGTTCGCGCGGGCCGGCTTCGACAGCGATGCCCATCTCACGCCGGTTGCCGGCCCCGCCGCCGAGGTACTGGCATGAACGCACTCAGCACACGCGGCAACGCGCCCATCGTTTCGATCGCCGATGCCATCGCCGCCGGGCTTGCGCCGGACGGCGGGCTGTACATGCCACAACACTGGCCCACGTTCACGCCTTCGCAATTTGATGGCGCGGACACATTGGCAGCAGTCTCTGCACGCTTTCTTGCACCGTTTTTTGCAGACGGCGCACTGGATGCCGCCCTGCCCGGCATCTGCCGCGAAGCGCTTGCCATCGACCCGCCGCTGGTCGGCTTCGGCAAGCCGGACGACTTCCTGCTTGAACTGTTCCACGGCCCCACCGCCGCCTTCAAGGACTACGGCGCGGCCTTCCTCGCCGGCTGTCTCGCAGCGCTGCCACGCGGCGACAAACCACTGACGATAGTCGTCGCCACCTCGGGCGATACCGGCGCGGCGGTCGCTGCCGCCTTCCACGCCCGCCCCGGCTTTCGCGTTGCCATCCTGTATCCCGATGGCCGCGTCTCACCGCGACAGGCGCACCAACTTGGCTGCTTCGGCGACAACATACGCGCGCTGCGCGTGGCCGGCAGCTTCGACGACTGCCAACGCCTCGCCAAAACCCTGCTGGCCGATGCCGAATACCGCGCGCAAGTGCCGCTGGGCTCGGCCAACAGCATCAGCCTGGGCCGGCTGCTGCCGCAAGCGGCGTACTACGCGCACGCATCGCTGAACCACTTGCGCGCAAGCGGACGCGCGCTGAACTTCGTCATTCCCACCGGCAACCTCGGCAACGCGCTGGCCTGCCTGCTGGCAAAGCGCATGGGTCTGCCCATCGGCGAGGTGGTGCTGGCCAGCAACGCCAATACCGTGCTGCCGGATTTCTTCGCAGGCGGCGAGTACACGCCGCAGCCCAGCATCGCAACGCTTGCGAACGCGATGGACGTGGGCGCGCCCAGCAACTTCGAGCGCCTGCGCTTCCTGTACCCGGATGCCGACGAGCTGCGCGCAACCCTGCGCGCCGAAGCGGTCAGCGACGAACAGATCCGCGCCGCCATCGTCCGCACCCGCAACGAGCGCGGCCACGTGGTCTGCCCGCATACCGCCTGCGCTGCTGATGTGCTGGATCGTTTGCGCGCACGCGGCGAACAAGGCGACTGGGCGGCGGTGTCCACCGCGCATCCGGCCAAGTTCCCGGAAGTGGTGGAACCGCTGCTGGGCGAAGTGGTGCCACCACCGCCCGCACTGGCGGCGATGCTGGAGCGGCCCAGCCACGCCGAACCGCTGGCGGATGATGCCGATGCACTGCGGGAGCGGTTGCGCACGGGCTGATGCGATGTCCGGTTCCGGCGCGGTTTCGCGTTTGAACCGGCATGTCCCTGCGCGAAAAACACTCGATCCACCGCGACACCCCACCACTGTCGCGGATGCCGCTGCTTCGCGAATGGGCGCTGCGCGTCCTGCTGCCGTTGTTGCTCGCGGTTTCGATTGCATTCGGCCTGCTCCTGTTCGCGGCAACGCGCCTGCATCCGCAGGGCATCGCCGGCATGTCCGGCACACTCTGGCAGGCGGGCCTGCTGCTGGTGGCCGCGCTGGCGCTGACGGCAGCGCTCGGCTGGCGCATCGCCATGCGGCTGGTGCGTCCCATCTCCGAACTGACTGCTGCGGTGGAATGCCTCGGGCGCGGCGAGCAGGTGCATCTGGACGTGCTGCCCGGCGAAGTGCTGGGCCGTCTGCAGCGCGGCGTGAACGAGGCTTCACAGGCGCTGGCCGATGCGCATAACCGCATGCACAGCGAGCTGGGCCGCACCAGCATCGAACTGGCCGACAAGAACGCAAAACTCGAAGCCGCAAGCCAGTCGCGCGCGCGCTTCCTTGCTGCCGCCAGTCACGACCTGCGCCAGCCGCTGTACGCGCTGACGCTGTTTTCCTCCGCACTGCGCACCGGCGAAACCGACCCCGACAAACTGGCGCGGGTGCTGCGCATCGAGGAATGCGTGACATCGCTGGACCAGCTGTTCTCGGAATTGCTTGACCTGTCGCGGCTGGAAGCCGGCGCGATGCAGGCCGTGCATGCCGACGTGGCGCTGGATGACGTGTTCGACGAAGTCAGCCGCAACTTCCGCATGCTGGCCGAATCCCGCGGGCTGCGCCTGATCGTGCGCAAGACCGACGCATGGGTGCGCTGCGACCGCACCATGCTGGCGCGCATCCTCAACAATCTGGTCAGCAACGCACTGCGCTACACCGATGACGGCGGCGTGCTGGTCGGCGTGCGTCACCAGCACGATGGCAAGGTGCGGGTGGATGTGTGGGATACCGGCTGCGGCATCGCGCCGGAACATCAGGAGCGCGTGTTCGAAGCGTTCTACCGCGTCAATGGCGATGGCGATACGGGCAAGTCGAGCAGTGAACGCGGGCGCGGTCTGGGGCTGGGACTGGCAACGGTGCGCAAGCTGGCGGAACTGGCCGGCTGCAGGATCGACCTGGCATCCCGCCCGCAGCGCGGCACGCGCGTTTCGGTGCTGGTGGAAGCAGGCGTGCCCGCTGCACACTCCAGCAATGACGCCTTCGACCTGCCGCTGGACATCAGCGGCCTGCGGGTGCTGGTGATCGACGACGAGATCAGCATCCTCGAAGGCCTGCGCGCACTGCTGGAAGAATGGGGCTGCGACATCCGCGCCGCCGAGAACGAAGCCGAAGCACTGCAACAGGTCGCGCACTGGCCCACGCCACCCGATCTTGTCATCAGCGACCTGCGCCTGCGCGAAGGCCGCAGCGGGATGGATGCCTTGCGCGCATTGGCCCGCCACTACGGCCAGGACCCACAGCAACCCGGATTCGCGCGCCTGCTGGTCACCGGCGAAACCCGGCCCGACCGGATCGGCGAAATCGCCGCCAGCCGGATCCCGGTGCTGTTCAAGCCGGTGTCGCCACAGCGCCTGCGCGAGGCGATGCTGGCATCCGTATTCGCCGCCAGTGTCATGCGTGAAGGCCAGACGCAGGAACAGACATCCGCACGCATCAGGAGCAACGCATGAGCGAGACCTTCCTCTATGACGTGGTTGACTATCCACCTTACGTGCATGAGCAAATGCACCCGTCGAGGCTGGCTGCCATCGCCCGCCTGCATGGCATCCCGGCTGCAACGCCACGGCGATGCCGGCTGCTCGAAGTCGGCTGCGGCGACGGCCTGCAATTGCTCACGCTGTCGCAGGCGTATCCGGACAGCCAGTTCATCGGTGTTGATTTGTCGACAAAGGCCATCGCGCGCGGCGAAGCGATGCGGCGCTCGCTGGGGCTGGACAACCTGCAACTGGTCGCCGCCGACCTGCTGGACTGGGATGCAGGCACTGAACCCTGCGACTACATCCTCGCCCATGGCTTCTGGTCATGGGTGCCGCCCGCTGTGCGCCAGCGCTTGCTGGCGCTGTGCGAGCAGAACCTTGCGCCTGCCGGCATCGCCTACGTCAGCTACAACACACTGCCTGGCTGCCACCTCAGGCGGATGCTGTGGGACATCATGAAGTTCCATTCGGATGGCGCAGCAACCCCCGCCGAGCGCGTGGACAAGGCGATGGAATGCCTTGACCTTCTCGAAAATGGCATGGTGGATCAGCGCCGGTACTCGAAGGTCATGGCCAGCGAAATCAAGGATCTCCGCCAGCGGCTACACCCCAGTGTCCTGCTGCATGATGATCTGTCCCCGATCAACGACCCATGCACGCTAAGCGAATTCCTGCAGCAGGCGCATGGGCATGGGCTTGCGTTCCTCGCCGAGGCCAATTACCTCGAAATGTCGCTGAAGACCGTCACCGAAAGCGTGCGGCCGATACTGGCAGGGATCGCCGAGCATGACCTGGCAACCAAGGAGCAATACCTCGACTTCATCACCGGGCGCAGGTTCCGGCAAACCATGCTGTGCCGCGTGCAGGCAATGCCCAGCACGCAACCCGATGTTCGGGTGCTGCCAAGCCTCGAAGCCGTCTGCATCCTCGATGCAGACAGTGATGCCCCCGATGAAAAAGGCGTGATGCAGTTTTCGCGCCTGGACAGCAGGATTTCCACCGACAACCCGCTGCTGCAACATCTGCTGCTCGCCTGTCAGGCCAAGCGCCCGTTGCCGCACGCCGTGCGTGCGCTCGTGTATGAAGCCCGCGATGCAATCGCCAGCACACGTTCGCTGGAAGAAGACACCGCCACCGCCGTGAATTTCCTGCTGGGCGCGTTCCAGGTCGGCATGGTCGAACTGCATTGCGACGCGCCGCGTTTCGCCCTGAAGGCCGGGGAACGCCCCTGCATGAGCCCGCTGGCGCGCCTGCAGATCGGTGAAGGGCATGCACGCTTCGCCAGCCTGGTGCCTTCGATGGGGAAACTGGAAAGCCCGCTGGCAAGGGAACTGGCCTTGCTGCTGGATGGCAACCGTGACCACGAAACACTCCGGCACGACTGGGCTGCACGCATGGCGACGATCCCGACCCAGACCGGCGAAGGCAGTCCGCTGGCATGCAGGCCACAGGCATGGTGGCAAGCTGCCCTGCCCGATCTGGAAGAGGGCCTGGACGAAATGGCGCGGCTGGGTTTGCTGCTGTCCTGACCAGGCAGGATCAACCCGCGCGGGTCAACGCACGGTGCAGATTTGGGTTGCCACTTGCAGCACGGCGTCGAACTGCACCTTTTCGTTGTCCTCGCCCAGGTCGAGCAAGGCATCCACACGGAAACGCAGGGCGCGGTCGGATTCACGCTGTGGCTCCAGCACCACGCGCACGCGGCTGAGCCGCCCTTCATGCACGGCGATCGTCTGCTCCAGCGAACGACGGATGCGGTCACGATCCTGCGGGCTGAGCACGCTGTAGGACGAAAAATCGAGGATGCCGTAGGTCAACAGCGATGCGCGACATTCCTTGAAGGTATCCGGAATCAGGCGCGCGCCTTCCGAGCGGGTATTGAGCAGGTTTTCCAGGTCGCGGGAGACGCTGTCGCGGATTTCACTGATGGAAAC
>NZ_JASGED010000040.1:0-7413 GCF_047606765.1 Thermomonas sp.
CCAGCGCAAGGCATCGATCAAGGGGCGCACGCGCAAGCGCATCGGCGACCTCGGCCCCGGCAATGCCGAGGATGAGCGCGAGCCGGTGCAGCGCATGACCGCTGCCATCAGCGAAGCCAAGCGCACCATCGCGCGCTCGCCGGACATCGACAAGGGCCGCACGCCGCTGTATCGCATCCCGTGGCTGCTGTTCGTGGGCGATGCCGCCGCAGGCGTGGATGGCCTGCTGCGCGCAGGCAGCGAGGTCTCGCCATTCCCCGCGCCGGACGGTGCGCAGATGGCAGCGGACGATGTCTGGCGCTGGTGGTTCCACAAATCGATGATCGCCATCGAAATGCATCCGCGCGTGGTTTGCGATGCAGGCGCGCGGCTGGATCGTGGTCTCTGGTATCAGGCGCTGATGAAGCTGGCCGACGAGCGCGAGAAGCTGCCGCTCAACGGGATCGTCGTCGCGGTTGCGGCGCAGACCCTGATGGGGCCGGCGGATGCGCTGAAGGAAACCGCCACGCGCCTGCGCAGGCTGGTGGACGAGGCGATGGAACACCTGCAGTTGCAGGTGCCGGTGTACTTCGTGGTGAGCGGGCTGGAACGCCTGCCGGGCTATGCGCAACTGCGTGCCACGCTGCCCGCCGAAGCCTTTGCGCAGGCGCTGGGGCATCGTTTTGCCGTTGATGAAGTGGTCAGCGCCGCTGCAAGCGGGCGCGTGGCGGAGGTGATGCAGCCAATCGAAGACCGCCTGCACGCGCTGCGCATGACCGCGTTGCGCGCGCAGCACACGCCGCAGCATCGCCGTGCCGTGTTCGATTTCATCGAATCACTGCGCCTGGCCGGGCAGGGGTTGCCGCTGTTCGTCAACCTGATGCTGGAGGACAACCCCTTCCAGCGCACGCCGCGCTGGCGTGGCCTGTACTTTGCCGGGGGTGCCGATGCCGCGCATCGCGGTGGCGCTTTCGTCGCCGACCTGTTCACCCGTTTCCTGCCCAGCGACCAGCCGCTGGCCGGTGCCAGCTTCCGTGGCAGTGCCGGGCGAATGGCAGTGGCCGGTCTGGGCGTGCTGGCGATGTTGGGGCTGTCGGCCTCGCTGGCCTATGGCCTGAAGGCGGCGCGCAAGGATGACACCGCGTTGCTGGCGCAGACCCGCACCGCCTGCGCCGAAGTCGCCGACCGCACCTCGGGCGGACGCATCGAATGGGTGGCTGGCTGCGGGCGCACCATCGGGGCGCTGGAAGCCGCCGCAGGCGACACCTTGCTCAGCTTCGGCATCCGCCGCGCCGACAGCGACATCGCCAGGCTCAAGCAGCGGGTCATCGACGACTTCGCCAACCTGATCCTCGCGCCCGAGGACCAGATGCTGGCAACCGACATCGACCAGCGCCGCGCGGGCATCGAGCATGTACTTGCCATCACCCAGCGCCTGCGTCTGCTGGACGAATGCCGCAGCGGTGGCGAGGAATGCCGCAAGCGCGAATTGCCGAACAACGTCAGCTTTGATGCGCGTTCGCGCCTGTTTGCGCCCTTCGTCAGCGCCAACCATGACACCCGCCGCGATCGAGAGAACGCAGACGCCCTGTTCGCCACCTATCTGGGCTATCTGCGCTGGCAAAAAAAAAACGTCCTTGATGCCGAGCGCGACCGGCTGCAGGGGCTGCTCGACAAGCTGTTGACCGGCTACATGCCGCGCTCCGACGATCTGCGCGCATGGGCCGATGCGCGCGGCCAATCAATCACCCTCGCCACCTACTGGCTGCCGGAAGGCACGGTGGTGGGCAGCGAAGACACACAACCACTCGGCATTCCGCGCGCCTACACCCGCGAGAGCTGGGAAGGCGTGGTGCAGCCGATGCTGGCAACCCTGCGCGACCGCGCACCAAGCCAGCAGGCGAAGCTCGACGACCTGCGCGACCGCTATTTCAATGATTACTTCGCAAGCTGGGCGAAGTTCCAGGCAGGCTTTCAGGAAGGCATTTCGCTATGGCGCGGGCGCTACGGTGAACTGCTGACCCGCGCTGCCGGCCATCAGAATCCCTACGCCTTTTTTTTTCGCGACGCCCAGCGCCACCTGTATGAACTGCCGCTCGATTGGTCGTTCGGGTCGCGCTGGGCGGTGGCCTGGTCGCAGATGAAAGCCGATTGGCTGTCCTCGTGGCGGCCATTCGGCAGGTTCGTCGCCGATTCGTTCCGTTTTGGTGGCGAGAAGATCGAACCGCCGGTCTGGTTGCTGGCGATGCGCGATACCCAGGTCAAGGTGCTGGATGCCAGCAATGCCGAGTTCGCGCGCGCCTATCTGCGGCTGACGGCGGAGGATTCCGGCGAGGACGTGTATCGCATCGCATCGGATCTGTTCGCGAGCAAAGGGCAGGCAGACAAGCCGCCAGCCAGCGAGTACGCCGCACTGATCGCAGCAGTGGACAAGCCGGACGAAAAATACGCCACCGCCTTCAAGGGCAATGATCTGTCCGCATGGTCGGTGGTGCAGGGGCCGTCGAAGCTGCTGCTGTTCCTCACCGTGCATCGCGCCGGCGAGTACGTGCAGGCGCGCTGGCGCGAGAGTGTGGTCAAGCCGTTGTCGGCATTGCCCGCGCAGGCGCAGGTCGAAGCGCTGTACGGCGCGCAGGGCAAGCTGGGCGCGTTCGTCAACGACTGGCTCAAGCCCTTCATCACCGAGAAGGAACGCCTGCCGGTGAAGGTGGCGGGCGTGGCGATGCCGCTCACGCCGGCTTATCAGGGCATGGTCGCCGCCGAGCGCCAGTTCCTGCCGGTGCTGTCCGATGGCCCGCCATTCCTTGCCGGCAGCTTCACCCTCGGCCAGCCCAGCCAGCTTGGTGCGCTGGACGAAGGCGAATCCGGCACGGTGTTCGAGGTGGAATGCCGCGAGCGGGTCTATCGCGCCACATCGGTGGGTGATTCATTGGCCGATGCCACCGCGCAGGTGTTCTGGTCGCCCTCCAGCTGTCTGCAGGCGCGCATCCGCATCGCCATCGCCGCGCCAGCGTCGGATGAAGCGCCGGTGCAGGAATTCGATCCGGCCACCAGCCAGATGCAGGCCGCAGCGTCTGCCGGTAACGAGATCGCATTGACCCGCATCTATGCAGGCCCCGAGGGTTTTGCCGAGCTGATCCGCGATTTCGCCAGCGGCGCGCATGCCTTCGGCATCGAGGATTTCCGTGGCAGCTACAGCCCGTCGCAATGGGGCGCGTTGCGCCAGCGGCTGTCCGAGGCCGGTTTCCGCAGCGCGCGCGTGTTCCTGCAGGTCGAGCTGTCCGACGAAATGAAGCAGTACCTCGGTGCCAGCACGGCGCGCGCCGAGGTTCCCAACGTGATCCTGGAATGACGCAACTCTGGAGAGCCCCATGGCCATCGATGTCAACGAACTCCTCGCCCCGATCCCGGGCAGCGACCCCGCTGGCAGCGATGCCAGCTTTTCCGATCAGTTCGACCGCATCCGCGAGGCGCGGCGCGCGGACGATCCCAACCTCGACCAGGGCGAATGGCAGACCGAGCTGAAGGTCGCCGACTGGCGCGAGGCACAGAACCTGGCCGAGGACATCCTGCGTAATACCAGCAAGGACTTGCAGGCGGCGGTGTGGCTGGCCGAAGCAGCGATCTCGCGCTATGGGCTGGAAGGTGCGCGTGACGGTTTCGACCTGCTGACCGGCTTGATGGATACCTACTGGGAAAACCTGCATCCGCGCGCCGAGGATGGTGATCTGGAAGAGCGCGCCGGCAAGCTGGCATGGTTCGCCACCTATGGCAGCCGCGCGTTGCTGGCAATGATGCTCAACGACGATCCCCATGCGCCGCTGACCTTGACCGGCTGGCTCGATTCGCGCGAGGTGGACAACCTGGGCCGGCAGAATGCCGAGGCCTATCAGACTGCGCTGGACGAAGGCCGGATCAATGGCGAGGCGTATGACAGCCGGATGCTGGCGACTGCCGACGGCGTCATCCGCGAACGCGCGGAACAGGTGCAGGCCGCACGCGAAGCTTTTGCCCGTTTCAGCGCGATGGCCGACGGCAAGCTGGGCCGCGATGCGCCCAGCCTTGCCGCGATCGACGATGCACTGAAGAAAATCCAGCAGGTTTACGCACGGGTTGCGACTGCCAAGGGCCTTGGTGGCGTGGCGGCTGCGGCGGATGAAGGTGGCGAACAGGCCGCGTACGCATCCGAAGGTGGTGGCGGTGGCGTGGCACTCAACCTGGGTGGTGGCAGCCTGGCATCGAAGGAAGCAGCGCTGCGCGCACTTGGCGACATCGCCGGCTTCTTCCGCCGTACCGAGCCACACAGCCCGGTGGCCTATCTGCTGGAACGCGCCGTCAGCTGGGCCAACATGCCGCTGGATCAGTTCCTGGCAGAACTGATCCGCGATGAAGGCACGTTGTCCTCGATCCGTGAGCGGGTCGGCCTGCCGCCCAGCTACTGACATGCGCATGTCACGTAATCGCGCGCCGGAAACGGACATGCGCGCGTTCCTGTCGAATGGCATATGCCCATTTCTGGCCGTCCGATGGATGTTGCGCCGGCGGCGCGCTTCCTAGACTCGATTCCACACCACGGGGCATGCCGCATCGGCGGCGATGTCCCTTTCACTCCAATCGCAACATGCAACGCGCACGGGGAACGTCATGGCCAAGAAGGAAAGCACCCAGCACAAACTCGACCGCGTGCGCGCACCGCGCGTGCAGCTCACCTACGACGTCGAGGTCGGCGACGCCATCGAAAAGAAGGAGCTTCCCTTCGTGGCTGGAGTGCTCGGCAACTTCAGCGGGCAACCGGCGGAGCCGCTGGGCAAGATGAAGGATCGCAAGTTCGTCAACGTGGACAAGGACAACTTCGACGACGTGCTCAAGGGCATGAAGCCGCGCGCGCAGATGCAGGTGGACAACAAGCTGGCCGATGACGGCTCCAAGCTGGGCGTCGAGCTTAACTTCCGCAGCCTGGAGGACTTCTCGCCGGAGCGCGTGGTCAACCAGATCGAGCCGCTGCGCAAGCTGCTGGAGGCGCGCCAGAAACTGGCCGACCTGCGCAACAAGGCCGCAGGCAACGACAAGTTCGAGGATCTGCTCAACGAAGTCCTGCAGAACACCGACAAGATCGCCCAGCTCAGCAAGGAAGTCGGTTCCAGCTCCGACGAGTGAATTGACCCGCCCCCTGACCTGACGACCACGACCAGCGAGCACACACATGGCCAATACCGAAACCCAGGCGGCAGCCGCCGCCACCGCAGAAGCCGCAGAAGGCGGGCTGCTCGACCAGATCCTGACCCAGAGCAAGATCGCGCGCTCCGACAGTGAGCGCAGCCGCGCCCGTGACCTGATCGCCGAACTGGTGGCGCAGGTCAGCGATGGCGCGATGGTGGTATCCAAGGACGCCATCGGCGCGCTGGATGCGCGCATCGCCGAGATCGACCGCGTGCTGTCCGAGCAATTGTCTGCCGTGATGCATGCGCCGGAGTTCCAGCAACTGGAAGGCAGCTGGCGCGGCCTGAAGTATCTGGTGGACAACTCCGAGACCAGCACCACCCTGAAGATCAAGGTCTTCAACACCACCAAGAAGGAGCTGGTCAAGGACTTCAAGAATGCGTCCGATTTCGACCAGAGCACGCTGTTCAAGAAGATCTACGAAGAGGAATACGGCACCTTCGGCGGTGCGCCGTTCGCCACCCTGATCGGCGACTTCGAGTTTGGTCGTCATCCGGAGGACATGTACCTGGTCGAGGAAATCTCGCACGTCGCTGCGGCTGCGCATGCGCCTTTCCTCAGCGCGGCCTCGCCGGAACTGCTGGGTTTTGATGATTTCACCGAGCTGTCCGGCCCGCGCGACCTTGCCAAGATTTTCGACACCGTCGAATACGCAAAGTGGAAAAGCTTCCGTGCCTCGGAAGACTCGCGCTACGTGGGCCTTGCCATGCCGCATGTGCTGGGCCGGTTGCCTTACGGGCCGGATACCGACCCGGTGGAGGCGTTCAATTTCGTGGAGCGCACCGACGGCACCGAACACAACAAGTACCTGTGGATGAACGCGGCCTACGCACTGGGCGCGAAGGTGACTGACGCTTTCGCCAAGTACGGCTGGTGTGCAGCAATCCGTGGTGTCGAAGGCGGTGGTCTGGTCGAGGGCCTGCCCACGCATACCTTTGCTACCGATGACGGCGAAGTGGCGCTGAAGTGCCCGGTCGAGATCGCCATCACCGACCGCCGCGAGAAGGAACTGGCCGACCTGGGCTTGATCCCGCTGGTGCATTGCAAGGGCACCGACTACGCGGCGTTCTTCTCCACCCAGTCCGCGCAGAAGGCCAAGGAATACAACACCGACGCCGCCAACGCGAATGCGCGCCTGTCCTCGCAGCTGCAATACATCTTCGCGGTCAGCCGCATCGCGCATTACCTGAAGTCGATGATGCGCGACAAGATCGGCAGCTTTGCATCCAAGTCCAGCGTTGAATCCTTCCTCAACAACTGGATCGCGCAATACGTGCTGCTGGACGACAACGCGGCGCAGGAATCAAAGGCGCGCTCGCCATTGCGCGAGGCCCGCATCGAGGTCACCGAGATCCCGGGCAAGCCCGGTGCCTACAAGTCGGTGGCCTTCCTGCGCCCGCATTACCAGCTTGATGAACTTAGCGTCTCCCTGCGACTGGTGGCTGAACTGCCCAAGTCCGCGCGCTGATGCTGGACAGCATTCCCTTCAATAACCCAGGAGTATCAAAATGGACGATTATTTTCTGAAGATCGACGGCATCGAAGGCGAGTCGCAGGACAAGTCGCACAAGAACGAGATCCAGATCAGTTCGATCTCGTTTGGCGTGCAACAGACCGGCTCGATGAGCTTCGGTGGCGGTGGCGGCACGGGCAAGGCCCAGTTCAGGGACATCAGCTTCAGCAAGCAGGTTGACAAGGCCACCAACAAGATCACCGAAGCCTGCGCCAAGGGTGCCCATATCCCGACTGTGGTGTTCACGGCCCGCAAGGCCGGTGGCAATCCGCTGGAGTACATGGTCGTCACCATGAACGATGTGATCATCACCAGCCAGGAATTGAGTGGCGGCGGTGGCGATGTCATCAATGAGAACGTCTCCTTCAACTTCACCAAGATCAAGTTCAAGTACAACGAACAGGACGAAAAGGGCAACAAGAAGGGCGGCAACGAGTTCGCCTGGAACATCAAGGCCAACGCATCGGCTTGAGGCATTCCCGGGCTGGTGCCGCGCGCATTGCCGGGCTGCATCGCCATCGGGTTTCGTCCATGCAACGCAATCTGCTTGAACGCCTGATTGACCTCCCGCTGCCGGAAGACAGCGGGAGGTCTGTTTCCATCAGTGAAATCAGCGTCTGCGTCTCCCGCTACCTGGAAAACCTGCTCAATCCCCGCTCTGAAGGCGCGCGCCTGCTTCCGGATACCTTCTAGGAATGTCG
>NZ_JASGED010000041.1:0-9079 GCF_047606765.1 Thermomonas sp.
AGGGAAGCTCTGAACAACTCCCGAAACGTCATCCCGGCGAAAGCCGGGATCCAGCTTTTTCAATGACTTACCAAAGAGCTAGATTCCGGCTTTCGCCGGAATGACGGCTTGTTCAGACCTTCCTTAGGCTCCGCACCCGGCTCCGATGCGCGGACGCGCACCCGCTTCGCGGACCAGCCCGCCACAAATATGTGGCGGGCGTTCGCACGCTTGCGTCGCATGCGACACGAGCAAAGCGTGCTCACCCACGGCGCGCTCGAACACGATCCTGCAAGCCACGTTCGTTGCAACAAAAAGCCCCGCATCGCGGGGCTTTTCAATTGCAGGAAAGAATGGATCAACGCACCGACTTCAACGTCAGTTCCAGATCATCCTTGCCGCCCTTGCGCTGCAGGATGCGCGCCGGCACCGGCAGGCCATCCACGATCCACGCGATCACCTGCTTGTCGTCGGTGCTGCGGCTGACCTTGGTGGCCTGACGCGGCTTGCCGGCGATGATGACGGTTTCGGTGCCGAGGTTCTGGTAGGTCTGGATGCTGACGGTGCCGTTGTCCACCATGCGGTACTTCAGCGGCTTGCCTGCAGCCACGTCGCGGACGAGGGCAAGGTTGAGCAACATCGCGTCGAGGTCGCCTTCCTGCAGCTTGACCGGGCCGGCGCGGTCGGGCTTCACGTCGCCGCTCCAGCGCGCCTCGCCCTTGTTCCAGTCGTAGATCGCGTTCTTCTGCGAACGCTTCATCGGCACCTGCGTGCTGTCGCTGCCGGACAGCGGACGCCATGCGTCGCCGCGCTCCTCGAACGTCGTGGACTGGCGTGCGCTGGCAATCGGGCTGTTCACGCTCAGCACGTAGTTCCAGCGGCCATCACCAGCAGGTGACAGGCTCATCTGCGCGTTGGCCTGGATCATGCCCTTCACGTTGGCCTGATAGTCGGCGGTGAACGGCTTGACCGCCCATGCGGGCAGTGCGGCAAGCAGCAGGGCGAGCAGGGTGGTGGCGCGGATGTGATTCATGGCGTGGACTGTAGCGGCAGCGGTGTAAATAGCGGCTGACCATCCAGCGTTGCCTGACCGTTCCGTTCAGCAAGCCGCCCCGCGCAGGCCCAGCGCAAGACCTGCAGCAGCAATGGGTGTTCGATGCCGAGCACGCGCGCGGCCAGCGTTTCCGGCGTGTCGCCGGGCAATACCGGCACCGAGGCCTGCGCGATCACCGCGCCGGCATCCAGTTCCGGCACCACGAAATGCACGCTGGCACCGTGTTCGGCATCGCCCGCTTCCAGCGCGCGGCGGTGGGTATGCAGGCCCTTGTACTTCGGCAGCAGCGACGGATGGATGTTGAGCAGGCGGCCACGGAAACGCTGCACGAAGGCGCTGCCAAGGATGCGCATGTAGCCGGCGCAGACGATCCAGTCCGGCCGCGACGCCGCCACCGCATCGGCCAGTTCGGCATCGAATGCGGCACGATCGGCGAAGGTCTTGGCATCGCGCGCCCAGCGCAGCGTTTCCGGTACGCGCTGCAAGGCGTATGCATCGGGCTTGTCGGAAAACACGCCGACGATTTCGGCATCCAGCATTCCGTCCGTGATGGCGTCGAGGATCGCCTGCAGATTGCTGCCGCGACCGGAAGCGAGGACGGCGAGGCGAGCTGCCATCAGCCGATCTTCAGGCGCTGGCCTTCCCCGCCTTCCGTCACCCGACCAATCTGCCAGTGCGCAAGCCCGAGGCGATCGAGGTCGGCTTCGATGGCGGAAATGCTTTCCGGCGCGGCCATCAGCACGAAGCCGACGCCGCAGTTGAAGGTGCGCCACATTTCTTCGCGTGCCACGCCGCCTTCGCGCTGCAGCCAGTCGAACACGGCAGGCAGCGGCCACGAAGCGGTATCGATCTCCAGCCCCAGAGGCACCGGCACCACGCGGATGATCTTCTCGACCAGCGCGCCGCCGGTGACGTGGGCCATCGCGTGGATGTCGTGCTTCGCGAGCAGTTCCAGCACCGGCTTGACGTAGATGCGGGTCGGTTCCATCAGCGCATCGGCCAGCTTCACGCCGCCAAGGTCGAGGTCAAGTGGGTTCCCCGCGCGTTCAAGGATTTTCCGGATCAGCGAATAGCCGTTGGAATGCGGGCCGCTGGACGCGATGCCGATCAGCACATCGCCTGCGCGCAGCTTGCTGGAATCGACCAGCTTCGATTTTTCCACCGCGCCCACGGTGAAACCGGCAAGGTCGTATTCGCCCGGCGGATACATGTCCGGCATTTCCGCCGTCTCGCCGCCGATCAGCGCGCAGCCGGCGATTTCGCAACCCTTCGCAATGCCGGCAACCACCTGCACCGTGGTGTCAACGTCCAGCTTGCCGGTGGCGAAGTAGTCGAGGAAGAACAGCGGTTCCGCGCCCTGCACCAGTACGTCGTTCACGCACATCGCCACCAGGTCCTGGCCGATGCCGTCATGGCGGCCCAGTTGCTTGGCAAGGATCAGCTTGGTGCCCACGCCGTCGGTGCCGGACACCAGCACCGGCTCGCGGTAGCGATTGCTCAGGTCGAACAGGCCACCGAACAGGCCCACGCCGCCCAGCACTTCCGGGCGCATGGTGCGCTTGACCAGCGGCTTGATGCGCTCGACGACCTCGTTGCCCGCATCGATATCAACGCCGGCATCACGGTAGGTCAGGCCGGTGGGAGGGGGCGTATTGGCGGTCACGGCGGGCTCGGGCGGGCTCGGGAAAGCGCGATTTTAACAGCCGCGTGCCAGGGTCATGGACGCGCCCGCCGCACTGCGGCACCATTTCGGCAGCAATGACTCGGATTCCCAGTCAAGGACGTGTGATGCAAGCAAAGCCGCAGGGCGTGATGGGCGTGTGGATGGCACTGCTGGCAGGCGGGTTGCTGCTGGTTTCCGGCATTGCGCAGGCGCAGCGTGTGGAAGGCGACCGTGCCGCCGCCAGCGGGCCGTATCAGGCCGAAGTGGCGGTGCGCAACCAGACCGATGGCGAGCGCGAAAGGGCCTTTGCACGCGCGCTGATGCAGGCGCTGGCCAATGTCACCGGCGATCGCGACGCCGCCCAGCGCCCGGGCGTGCGCGAGGAAGCGCAGAAGGCCAAGGCCTATGTCGATGGTTATGACTATCGCCAGGATGAAGGCGTGTCGGCCAGTGGCGCGCCCAGTTTCCAGACCACACTGGTGGTGCGCTTTGATCGTGACGCAGTGGATGGATTGGTGAACATGCTGGGCCTGTCCAGCTGGCCGCAGCCTCGCCCCAAGCCGGTGCTGTGGCTGGCGATCGATGACGGCAGCGGGCCGCGTCTGGTCGGGCTGGGGCAGGTGAACGCGGCGCGTCCGGTGCTGGATGCCGCCAAGGCGCGCGGTTACGCGCTGGGCCTGCCCGCAGGCAGCGCGGCAGAACAGGCGGCGGTGGGCGCGATCTGGCGCGGCGACACCGGCGCCATCGCCAGCCTGTCCAAGCGCTACAGCCCGCCGATGCAACTGGTCGGCAAGTTGCAGCGCGCTGCGGGCGGCTGGGTGGCGGACTGGGTCTTCGTGGACAAGGGCAAGGTGCTGCACAAGTGGCAGACCAAGCATGCGGACGCGCGACGGGCGATGGCAGGCGGTGCGGATGGCACCGCGGACGCGTTGTTCAGGCGCTATGCCAAGGCCGGCAGCGGTGGCCCGCCCGGACGTTATCGCGTGCGCATCCTCGGCATCGACGATGCGGATGATTACCTGCGCCTTGCCGGTTATCTGGACGGCATCGCCATCGTCAAGCGCATTGAACCGGTGACGGCCACAGCGGATGCGCTGGAACTTGATCTGGATCTGAGCACCGGCATCGCCAATTTCAGCCGCTATGTCACGCGCGGCGATGTGCTGTCCAGTGTTTCCATGGAAGCCGGGGAAGACGCAGGCGAGCAGCCGCAGCGGATCGCCACCTTCCGCATGGGCCACTGACGATGCCGCACAACGACGATCTTGCCACCGTCGCCGCGTTCTACCGGCGCGTGCAATGGGCCGCGCTGGGGCTGGGCGTGCTGTGGGTGGTGTGGCTGCTGTCGCCGATCCTGAGCCCGTTCGTGTTCGCTGCGCTGCTGGGCTGGCTGGGCGACCCGATGGTGGACAGGCTGGAAGCGCGCGGCCTGAAGCGCAACACGGCGGTGATCCTGGTGTTCAGCGCGATGACGCTGCTGCTGGTGCTGGCGTTGATCTTGCTGGTGCCGATGCTGGAACAGCAGGTGATGACCCTGGTCGAATCCTTGCCGAATTATCGCGACTGGTTCGTCGGCACCGCGTTGCCGTGGATCGAACAGCGCACTGGCCTGCGGATCCTGTCGTGGCTGGACCCGGAGCGTCTGTTCGCGCTGATCCGCGAGCACTGGCAGAGCGCTGGCGGTATCGCCACCACCGTGCTGGGCTACGTCTCGCGTTCCGGCTTCGCGCTGCTGGGCATGCTGGCCAACATCGTGCTGCTGCCGGTGCTTGCGTTCTTCTTCCTGCGCGACTGGGACATGCTGGTGGCGCGCGTGGGTTCGCTGATCCCGCGCGATCATTACGACACCGTGGCGCGGCTGGCGAAGGAGTCCGACGCGGTACTGGGCGGCTTTTTGCGCGGACAAATGCTGGTGATGCTGATTCTCGGCGTCCTCTACGCCGTCGGCCTTTGGGCCGTGGGATTGAATCTCGGCATTCTGATCGGCTTGATTGCGGGCCTGTTGACCTTCGTGCCCTATCTGGGCCCGGCATCGATCATCGTGTTCGGCGGCATCGCAGCGCTGGTGCAGTTCGGCGACTGGCCGCATCTTGCCGGCGTGGCGGTGGTGTTCACCATCGGGCAGATCATCGAAAGCTATTGGCTCACGCCCAAGCTGGTCGGTGACCGCATCGGCCTGCATCCGATGGCGGTGATCTTCTCGGTGATGGCCGGCGGCACGCTGTTTGGTTTTCTCGGCATGTTGCTGGCTTTGCCAGTGGCGGCGGTGGTCAACGTGCTGCTGCGCTATGCCGGGGAGCGCTACCAGCAAAGCCGGCTGTACGTGGGCGAAACCCCGGCGGTCGTCATTGCCACCAACATGTCCGGGATTTCCGAGGTCGCCGCCAGTCACGACGGCGAGCCGCCTGCAGCCGTCTGACAATGCAGGACGATGCACGCATCGGCCCGCAATTGCCGTTGGCATTGCGCGCGCCGCCAGATCAATCCTTCGAGCGCTATCTGCATGCGCCGGCTGGGCTGATCGACCAGTTGCGTGTGCTGGCGATGGGTGACGCGCGCGAAACCGCGTTCCTGCAAGGCGCGGCCGCAACCGGCAAGACTCATCTGCTGATGGCCTGCTGTGCAGTGGCGGAAGCAGCGCAGAGAAGGCCCGCCTATCTTGCGCTGGGCACGTTGCGCGGGCGTTTGCGTGCGGCGTCGGAAGGCATCGAGAACGCCGATCTGGTGGCAGTGGATGATGTCGATGCGATTGCCGGCAGTCGCGACGACGAGATCGCCCTGTTCGACCTGCACAACCGCCTGCGCGATGCCGGCCGCGCGCTGGTCTATGCCGCTTCGGCATCACCCGATGCATTGCCCTTGGCCTTGCCCGACCTGCGCTCACGGCTGGCGCAGTGCCCGCGCTGGATGTTGCCGATGCTGGACGATGCGGGCCGCGCCGATGTGCTGCGCGCGCGCGCCGCTGCACGCGGGCTGGATTTCGATGACGCCGCGCTGGACTGGATGCTGCGCCGCTGCAGCCGCGACCTTGGCAGCCTGACCGCGATCTTCGAGCAACTGGATCGCGCCTCGATGGCCGCAAAGCGCAGGTTGACCGTGCCGTTTTTGCGTCAGGTGCTGGGCGGGTAACTGCGTTTTGTTGAAGATGACCGGCTGTGCCGGTTGCAAACAATGATCGAGGAAAACATCGCGTGAAGTTCATTTCGCTCAGGGTTCGCAATGCAATGACCGTCCACGGCTACGCTGCGGACAATGCCGAGATCGTCGAGGAACACCATGAGCAGGCGTTCATGGAAAAACTCATCGCGATCGACAGGATCCAGTCGGCGACGGAAAAGTACCTGCTGGTCACTTCGTCACATGGGCGGGTCATGTACTGGGAGTACGACATGAGCCTGCCCCAGCTCACCGCGCTGCTTGCATCCGCAGGACTTGTGGTGGCTTGACGCGAATCTCGAATGCCGTCGCGGCAAAGTGCCGCTGCTACAAGCGCAATTCAGCGTCCAGTTTCGCAAGCCGTTCCGGTGTTCCCACATCCGTCCACTTGCCGCGATGGTGCTCGCCGGTGATGCCGCCATTGGTCATGTGCGCGCGCAGGATCGGGGCCAGCGGGAACTTCGGTTTGCCACCCGCGATGGCAGGCTCGTGGATTGTCTCGCGCCAGCCGTCCAGCAACTGCGGGCGATAGATGCCGATGCCGGAATAGGTGAGTTTTTTCCCTTCTCCCTCCGGGAGAAGGTGCCCCGCAGGGGCGGATGAGGGTTCGGCATAGGCATTGTTGGCCTGATGCTCCGTACCCTCACCCCAACCCCTCTCCCGGGGGGAGAGGGGCACAAGGACAAAATCGCCATGCGTGGCCTGCGGCGGTCGATCCACCATCACCAGATGCGCAAGTCCGCGCGGTTCGCGTGGCAGGCGGGCGAAGTCGTAGTCCGTCCACACATCGCCATTGACCAGAAGGAAAGCGGCGTCGCCCAGCAGCGGCAGCGCATTGAGCATGCCGCCGCCGGTTTCAAGCGGCACGTCGCCTTCGTGCGAATAGGCGATGCGCAGGCCCCAGCGCGCGCCATCGCCCAGCGTGTCCGGGAATTGCTGCGCCAGCCAGGAAATATTGATGACGACATCGATGATGCCAATCGCCGCCAGTTTTTCCAGATGCCATTCGATCAGCCGCTTGCCGCCCACTTCGAGCAGTGGCTTGGGCGTGGTGTCGGTGAGCGGACGCATGCGCTCGCCAAGCCCGGCGGCGAAGATCAGTGCCTTCATGAAATGACCTTTGCGAATGCAGGCTTGACCGTGCGTTCCAGCAGTTCGTGCAGCGGGTCGAGTTCGCGGTACTTCGGCACCACTGCATCGAGGTAGGCGATGAAGCGCGGCGCATCGGCAAGGTAGCGCGGCTTGCCGTCGCGATGGTGCAGGCGGGCGAAGATGCCAAGGATCTTCAGATGCCGCTGCACGCCGCACCAGTCGGCATCGCGCAGGAAATCGCCGATGGCGGGCACGGGTAATCCGACTTGCATGGCGCGTGCATGGTAGCTGCGCAGCCAGTCTTCGACGCGCGCCTCCGGCCAGCTCAGGAAGGCATCGCGCAGCAGGCTGACCGGATCGTAGGCGATCGGCCCCAGCACCATGTCCTGAAAGTCCAGCACCGCCGGGCCATCAGCAACTGGCATCAGATTGCGCGGCATGTAGTCGCGATGGGTCGGCACGCGCGCTTGCGCCAGTGCGTTGTCCATCAGCCGGCGCTGCGCCAGTTGCAGGCGTTCGGCATCCTCGCAATCCAGCGTGATGCCAAGGTGGCGATGCAGGAACCAGTCTTCGAACAGACCAGCATCACGTTGCAGCAGTGCTTCGCCGAACGCCGGGAAATCCTCCGGCAGCGTGAGTGATTGCAGCCGGATCAACTGCGCGATGGCGGCGTCCATGTGTACGTCGGCATTGGCAGCGTCAATCACCTGCGCCACGGTCGGGCCACCGAGGTCTTCCAGCAGCAGCAAGCCGGCTTCGACATCGCGCGCCAGCACGCGCGGCACGCGCACGCCGCCGGCTTCAAGCAGGTCGCGCACGCGCAGCCACGGGCGCACGTCTTCCTTGTCCGGCGGCGAATCCATCACGATCCGCGATGGCGCAGCGCCCGTGGTGCGCCAGTAGCTGCGGAAACCCGCGTCGGTGGATGCGCGTTCAAGGCCGGCAGCGGCATCGCCCAGTGCGGCGCGTGTCCAGTCCAGCCGTTGCGCGGCGCGCGGGTCGTGCGGTGCGGGTTCGCTCATGCGCAAAGGGTAAACCGCGCAAGCGGTTCCGGCGAGAACATGCAGGGCGGTTTTTCCTTCTCCCAATATGGGAGAGGGTACGCCGCGTTCTTCCGCGACCTCATGGCGCGGCGCGGTTTTTCCCTCTCCCTTTATGGGAGAGGGTGCCGAAGGCGGGTGAGGGTGCTTCTGGCGACGCCGTTTCCCTCATCCGCCCTGCGGGCACCTGATCCCTGCCCGTGGCCTGCCCCTCAAGGCCGAATACACGAATGCAATCGCACCGCTTTGCCTGACAGCGAAATCAAGGGTTGACGGGGGAGTCCATACATGAATTGTCAGGCCTGCAACCGCCCGCCGGCCCAAGCCATATTCATGTACTTCTTGCCGCCACAAAGCTCGTCAAGCATTTGATTGAGCCGCTTTTGCTGCGTGGCATCCAGTTTGGCCCGGCTAATCCATCCGAGGTAATCGTTTTGTTGGTACGGTGGACGTGCCCTATAAGCGTCCATGAGTCCTCGACTCTCAAGCGCTTCTTGCACGAATGCTGGCATCGGATTCTTGGCGCGCTTGAGGGTGGATTTCTTGGCAATAGCCATCGAGCTCTCCATTGCAGGCCTGATGCTTGAATTGTTAGACCACGAGCCGCGACACCTTGTAGCTTTCGCCATTCTGGGCAACAACACGGATCGGATGGTTGCTGGCCTTGGAAATGAGATCCGAGGCGGACAACGGCTCGTCAGTCAGTTCAATTGTCGCTTGCGGAAGTCCATCAGTCGAGATTGCAGCTCTCTTGTGTGGTTCCTCGATGATTCTCTTGTTGGCGATGTCCACGCGACCGGCCATGAGCAAGCGCATGTCTTGAATCAGGTAGGCGGCAAGCTCATGGTCGGAGATGTCACTTCCGGGGATGTCCAATCGGAAGCCTTGCGCGGACATGCTGCCGCCATTGGTAAAGTAAACAACGAAGTCGAACTCGACACGGTGCGCGATCATGTTTGTCTGATGGCCTAAGGAAGCTCTGAACAACTCTCGAAACGTCATCCCGGCGAAAGCCGGGATCCAGCTTTTTCAGTGACTTACCAAACAGCTGGATTGGACAAACATTCGTTTGTCAGAAGCAGCCGGCTTTCGCCG
>NZ_JASGED010000042.1:0-3780 GCF_047606765.1 Thermomonas sp.
AGGGAAGCTCTGAACAACTCCCGAAACGTCATCCCGGCGAAAGCCGGGATCCAGCTTTTTCAATGACTTACCAAAGAGCTAGATTCCGGCTTTCGCCGGAATGACGGCTTGTTCAGACCTTCCTTAGACATATGCAAGCGGAGCAAGCTCCGCTTCTACATCAGCATGCGCACGCTTGTAGAAGCCGAGCTTGCTCGACTTACGCTGCAGCGAGCAACGCCTCCAGCGCCGCCATCCGCACCGCCACGCCGTTGGCGACCTGACGCAGCACGCGGGATTGTGGGCCGTCGGCGACTTCGTCGGTGATTTCCACGCCACGGTTCATCGGGCCGGGATGCATGACGATGGCGTCGGGCGCGGCGCGGCGCAGGCGCGCGCTGGTCAGGCCGTAGTCGCGGTGGTAGTCGTCCAGTGATTCCACCAGCCCTTCGCTCATGCGCTCGCGCTGCAGGCGCAGCATGAAGATCGCGTCCACGCCTTCCAGCGCGGCATCGAAATCGTGGGTGACGAAGCAGCCGTGCAGGGTGTCGTCATCGGGCAACAGGGATGCCGGGCCGCACACGCGCATCTCGCTACAGCCCAGTGTGCGCAGTGCATGCAGGTCGGAACGGGCGACGCGCGAATGCTTCACGTCGCCAACGATCACGACCTTCAGCTTCGAGAAATCCTCGCCCTTGGCCTGCCGCAGCGTGAGCATGTCCAGCAACCCTTGCGTCGGGTGGTGGCTGCGCCCGTCGCCGGCATTCAGCACGGCAGTACCCGGACGCGCGGCCTGCGCCAGCGCCGCCACCGCGCCATCGCCCTTGTGGCGCACCACGAAGCCGCGCACGCCCATCGCCTCGATGTTGCGGAAGGTATCGAGGTCGGTTTCGCCCTTGGTGGTCGATGAGGTGGAGGCATCGAAGCCGAGCACATGCGCGCCCAGCCGCTGCGCCGCCAGCTGGAAGCTCAGGCGGGTGCGGGTGGATGGCTCGAAGAACAGCGTGCAGACCGCAACGCCGGCCAGCGCCTGCGGTGCCTGCTCGCCTTCGGCGAAGGCCTGTGCGCGGCGCAGCAGCGCTTCCAGTTGCGGGCGAGGCAGGGCATCCAGCCCCAGCAGGTGACGGATGCGGTTGTCGGTATCGGGGGATGCGCTCATGGACGTGGATTGTCGCCGAAACCCCTCAATGCCGTCATTCCGGCGAAAGCCGGTCGCTTTTCACAGACGCATGCATGTGTATCCAGTTCTTCAACTACAACATGCAAAAGCTGGATTCCGGCTTTCGCCGGAATGACGAGCGCAAGGCAACATCAGGAAATCGCCACCGCATCCCTTGGCGAGGCCAGCCAGCGTTCGATGATGACGGCAGCGGCGACTGCATCCAGCAGGTCGGCATCGCGGCGCTTGCTGCCGCCGCTGGCGCGGGCCTGCGCGAAGCGGCGCGCAGCTTCCTGCGAACTGTTGCGTTCGTCCATCATCGCCACCGGCAGCTTCATGCGTGCGTGCAATTCGCGGGCGAAGGCGCGGGCCGCCTTGCGGATCGGCTGGTCGCCGCCGTCCAGCGTCATCGGGTCGCCGACGATGAAACCATCCGGTCGCCATTCGCGTTGCAGCCGTTCGATCTTCGCCCAGTCCGGGCCGGCCTCGTGCATGTCCACCACCGCCACCGCGCGCGCGCTGCCGGTCAGGGCATTGCCCACCGCCACGCCGATCCGGCGCATGCCCACGTCGAAGCCGAGCACGGTGCCGTCAAGCCGGATCGCGGGTGCTTCAGGCTCACTCATGCAGGCGGCTCATGCGTGGCCGCTGTGGCCGGCGTAATTGACCAGATCCACGCCGATGCCGGCGGCGGCAGCCTGCCAGCGCTGCGGCAGCGGCAGGTCGAACAGCAGTTCATTGCGGCTGGGCACCATCAGCCAGCTGTCATCGACCAGCTCCTGTTCCAGCTGGCCCGCGCCCCAGCCTGCACAACCCAGCGCGACCACCGCCTGCGCCGGGCCTTCGCCGCGCGCCATGGCTTCCAGTACGTCGCGCGAAGTGGTCAGGTACAGGCCATCGCCGACTTCCAGACTGGAATCCCAGGTGCGCTGACCATCGTGCAGCACGAAGCCGCGCTCCGGATGTACCGGCCCACCGGCCAGCACGATCCGCGATTGCAGTTTTTCGTCATCGCTGTCGATGCCCATCTGCTGCAACACATCGCCAACCGTGTATTCGGAAGGCCGGTTGACCACCACGCCCATCGCCCCGTCGCCATCGTGCTGGCAGATCAGGGTGACACTGCGCTCGAAGTTGGGATCGTGCAGGGACGGCAGCGCGACCAGCAGATGGTTGCCAAACCCGGGGGCGTTCTCGTCCATGCGGGACATTCTATGGCGCAGCGTTGCCGCGACGCCATCGTGCGTGGCGCGCGTGCATCAACGCGCCTCCGCAACCTCCACGCCATCCAGCCCCTGCGCCAGCGTGCGGGCGTCGCCGCCCTGCGCCAGCTTGATGCGCAGGCGCACTTCGTTGGCGGAGTCTGCGTAGCGCAGCGCGTCCTCGTAGCTGATCTCGCCAGCCTGATACAGCTCGAACAGGCTCTGGTCGAAGGTCTTCATGCCCAGTTGCACGGAGTCCTTCATCACTTCCTTCAGCTTGTGGATCTCGCCGTCGCGGATGTAGTCCTGCACCAGCGGCGTGCCCAGCAGGATTTCCATCGCCACGCGGCGCGCCTTGCCGTCCGGCGTCGGCACCAGTTGCTGCGCGACCACGCCCTTGAGGTTCAGCGACAAGTCCATCAGCAGCTGGTTGCGGCGGTCTTCCGGGAAGAAGTTGATGATGCGGTCCATCGCCTGGTTGGCGTTGTTGGCATGCAGGGTACACAGCACAAGGTGGCCGGTTTCGGCGAAGGCGATGGCGTGATCCATGCCCTCGCGGGTGCGCACCTCGCCAATCATGATGACATCGGGCGCCTGACGCAGGGTGTTCTTCAGCGCGTTTTCCCAGCTATCGGTGTCGATGCCGACCTCGCGCTGGGTGATGATGCAGCCGTCGTGCTTGTGTACGAACTCGATCGGGTCCTCGATCGTGATGATGTGGCCGGTCGAGTTGGCATTGCGATAACCGATCATCGCCGCCAGCGACGTGGATTTACCGGTGCCGGTCGCACCCACGAAGATGATGATGCCGCGCTTGGTCATCGCCAGCGTCTTGATGATCGGCGGCAGGTTCAGTTCTTCCACCGTGGGGATGCGCGTCTCGATCCGGCGCAGCACCATGCCCACCTGGTTGCGCTGGTAGAAGCAGCTCACGCGGAAGCGGCCCACGCCGGACACGCCGATGGCGAAGTTGCATTCGTGGGTCTTCTCGAACTCTTCGCGCTGGCTTGGCGTCATCACGTTCAGCACCAGATCACGCGACTGCTGCGGCGTGAGCGGGCTCTGGGTGATCGGGCTGAGCTTGCCGTGCACCTTCATCGACGGCGGCATGCCGGCGGTGATGAACAGGTCAGACGCCTTCTGGTGCGCCATCAGCTTGAGGAACGAAGTGAAGTCGATGCTGCTCATCCGCGTGGCTCCGGTTTGGCTGTCGCCTGTCCTGTGCTTTCAATGCCCGTTCATTCGAACAGGCGCTTGTCCTTGGCGTACTCGCGCGCCTGCTGGCGGCTGATCATGCCGCGCTTGACCAGATCCTGCAGGTGCTGATCCAGCGTCTGCATGCCGAAGTTCTGGCCGGTCTGGATGGCCGAGTACATCTGCGCCACCTTGTCCTCGCGGATCAGGTTGCGGATGGCCGGGGTGCCGACCATGATTTCCCAC
>NZ_JASGED010000043.1:0-6617 GCF_047606765.1 Thermomonas sp.
AGGGAAGCTCTGAACAACTCCCGAAACGTCATCCCGGCGAAAGCCGGGATCCAGCTTTTTCAATGACTTACCAAAGAGCTAGATTCCGGCTTTCGCCGGAATGACGGCTTGTTCAGACCTTCCCTAGATGCGGGTTACCAGAGTGGAGGGGCGGCTGCAGTTGCAGCTACCGCAGCGGCTGGTGCTGCGAATAAATCCAATTCATCGCCTTGTTTCTGTAAAGACTAGGCGCTGACCATGTCCGTCATTAAAAGAGCGGGTTTGGGCCTTGCTATTCTTTTGATCGTGTGGGGCATTGGGTATTTCTGGGCCGGGCTTCAAATGGCGTGGGTGCTTGTTATTGCGGTAAGTATTATTGGCCTGGCAGGCGTGATGGTCACTTGATCTTGCAAGACCTGAGTACAAGAAGCCCCGCTCACCCGGGCTTCTTCTTCAGCGGCTGGCTTGTTGCTGTTGTGACCTGCCCTCGTAGCGGAACTTGCGTTGAAGCTCTCGATGTAGCCGTTCTGCATCGGCCTTCTCGGCTCGATCAGCAAGTCCCTGATGCCGTGCTGTTGCATCCAAGCGATGAAGGTTGCTCGTTGCGACTGTACACCCCGATCAAGGCACCTTCACGCCACGCGCCGCAGTGAGCAGCGCGTACCAGTCCTCACGGCTCAGTTCCACCGTATCCGCTGCGCAGCTGGCTGCCAGCCGTGCGGGATTGGTGGTGCCCACAATCGGTTGGATGCCGGCAGGATGGCGCAGCAGCCATGCCAGCAGGATCGCCTCCACCGCCACGCCGTGTGCATCCGCAAGTTTGCGCAGCAGGACGGTCACCGGATCGTCATCGGCATCACCGGCAAACCTGCCGCCTGCCAGCGGTGCCCATGCCTGCACGCGGATATCGTGCAGCCGGCAGAAGTCCAGCAGGCCAGCGGCATGCGCTGCATTGCCATCGGGCTGGTTGACGAGGATGCCTTCGCTGATCAGGTGATGATGGTGCAGGCTGAGTTCCAGCTGGTTGGCGACCAGCGGCTGGCGCAGGTGCTTTTGCAGCAGGCTGATCTGCCCGGCGCTGTGGTTGCTCACGCCGAAGTGGCGCACCTTGCCCGCGGCATGCAGATCGTCGAATGCGCGCGCCACCTCTTCCGGCTGCGCCAGCGGGTCGGGGCGATGCAGCAGCAGGATGTCGATGTAGTCCACGCCCAGCCGCGACAGGATGCCGTCCACCGAGGCGGTGATGTGATCAAAGCTGAAGTCGTAGCGTTGCGGCGTGTCGGGCGGATCGTCGGCGAAGCGGATGCCGCATTTGGATTGCAGCAGCATGTTGCGGCGCAGCTCCGGCGCGGCGCGCAGGGCTTCACCGAACAAGCGTTCCGACTTGCCGCGCGCATAGATGTCGGCGTGGTCGAACAGGTTGATGCCGTGCGTCAGCGCGGTTTCCAGCAGTGCCTGCGTGTTGCGGCGTTCTTCATTGGTGAGTGGCGTTGCGTCCCATGCGCGGCTCAGGTGCATGCAGCCCAGTGCGATGCGCGATGCGGTGGGGCCATCGTGGCCCAGCGTGAGTTTCTGCATTTCAATTCACCGTGAGTTTGAGCGTGATGCCAAGTCCGGGCATGCCGGTCAGTTCGCCTTCCAGATCGGCGCGCAACAGCGGGCGCGCCTGCAGCCAGCGCTTGTCCAGCGCAAGAGTCAGGCGTTCGCCTTCGGCCCGCAGGCGCAGGCCGGGGATGTCCTGCGTTTGCTGCGAACGGTTCAGCACCACCGCCAGCCGCAACAGTGCCGCGCATTGGCGCGCGCCGGCCAGCAGGCGGTCGGGGATCGGCTCGAACACGGTCTTGGGCACGTTGCGGCGGTGGCAGCGCACGAGTGCCGCCAGCACGCGCTGCTCCTGCTGCGAGAAGCCGGCGATGTCCGAGTTTTCCAGGATGTAGGCACCGTGGACGTGGTAGCTGCTGTGGGCGATGGCAAGGCCGATCTCGTGCAGGCGCGCCGCGCGCGACAGCATCAGGCGGTCATCTGCGCCCAGCTTCCATTCCTTCGCCACCTGATCGAACAGTTGCAGCGCCGTGGCTTCCACCCGCGCCGCCTGCGCGGCATCGATGCCGTAGCGCTGCATCAGCGCATGCACGGACACTTCGCGCGGATCGTCGGCACCGCCGCGACCCAGCAGGTCGTAAAGCACGCCTTCGCGCAGCGCGGCCTTGCTCACCTGCAGGCGTTGCAGGCCGAGTGCGGTGAACACTGCCTCCAGCACCAGCACGCCGCCGGCGATGATCGGCCTGCGGTCGGCGGACAGGCCGGGCAGGTCGATGTCCTCGATGCGTTCGGCCTGCAGCAAACGCTCACGCAACTGCGGCAGCGCCTCGGCGGTGATCGCGCCCTTGGTCAGCTTCATCGCCGTGCAGATTTCGCCGATGGCCTTGTTGGTGCCGGACGAACCGATGGCTTCGTCCCAGCCAAGGCTGCGATAGACGGCGGCGAACTGCTGGAACTCGGCAGTGATTTCGGTGAGCGCGTCCTTCCATTTTTTCTTGGACAGTCGTCCGTTCGGGAAGAAGCGGCGCGTGCTGGCGATGCAGCCGGCTTGCAGGCTTTCGCGTTCCAGCGGCACAAAGCCGCGACCGATGATGCATTCGGTGGAACCGCCGCCGATGTCGATCACCAGCCGCTGCTGGTCTTCGCGCGGCGGTTGCGCATGGGCCACGCCCAGATAGACCAGGCGCGCTTCCTCGCGGCCGGAGATCACTTCGATGGCATGGCCCAGCGCGGACTCCGCCGGCAGCAGGAAACTTTCCGGTGCGCGTAGCTGACGCACGGTATTGGTCGCCACCGCGCGGATGTGTTGCGGCGGAATGTCGGCGATGCGCTGGCCGAAGCGCGACAGGCAGTCCAGCGCGCGCTGCAGCACGTCGGGCGACATGCCGCCCACGCCGTCCAGGCCTTCGGCCATGCGTACGGTTTCGCGCAGGCGATCCACCACCCGCAACTGGCCCAGCACGCGCTGCGCCACCACCATGTGGAAGCTGTTGGATCCAAGGTCCAGCGCGGCCAGCATGTCGCCGTCGCGTACCGGGGCGGCGGGCCTGCGGCGGGGCAGGGATCTCATGCGTGGCGGTGATGCAGGGTCATGCGCGCATTATGGCCTGCGCTCACGCATACAAATCATCCAGCAGCGACAACTGCGCGGAGAACGGCGTCTTGCCTTCGTCCGGCGTGCATTTGGCATAGCGGCCATCGGCCTGCAGTTCCCACGCATTCTGGTTGTCGTCCAGGTAATTGAGCAGGCCTTCGCGATGCACGCGGCGGGCGCAGGCCGGGTCGAGGATGGGGAAGGCGGTTTCCACCCGGCGCAGCAGGTTGCGTTCCAGCCAGTCGGCGGAGGAGCAGAACAGGTCCGGCGTGCCGTCGTTGCCGAACCACCACACGCGATGGTGTTCGAGGAAGCGGCCCACTACCGAGCGCACACGGATGTTGTCGGACACGCCGGCGATGCCGGGCCGCAGCGCGCAGGCACCGCGCACGATCAGGTCGATCTGCACGCCGGCCTGCGATGCGGCATACAGCGCGCGGATCACGGCGGGCTCGTTGAGGGCGTTCATCTTGGCGATGATCCGCGCCGGCTTGCCGGCATGCGCATGCGCGGCTTCGCGCGCGATCCGTTCCAGCACGCCACTGTGCAGGGTGAACGGCGATTGCAGCAGACGTTCCAGCTTCAACGGCGCGGCCAGCCCGGACAGCTGCTGGAAGAGCAGGTGTACGTCATTGCCTATGTCCGGGTCGGCGGTCATCAGGCTGAAATCGGTGTAGGCGCGTGCGGTGCCGCTGTGGTAGTTGCCGGTGCCAAGATGCACGTAGCGGCGCAGCAGCTCGCCCTCGCGGCGCACGATCAGCAGCATCTTGGCGTGGGTCTTGTAGCCCACCACGCCATAGACCACCTGCACGCCGGCGTCCTGCAGGCGGTCGGCAAGGCCAAGGTTGGCTTCCTCGTCGAAGCGCGCACGCAGTTCCACCACCACGGTGACGTCCTTGCCGTTGCGCGCGGCCTGCACCAGTTGTTCGACGATGGGCGAATCCTTGCCGGTGCGATACAGCGTCTGCTTGATCGCCAGCACGCTGGGGTCTTCCGCCGCCTGCCGGATCAGTTCCAGCACGGGGGTGAAGGCATCGAACGGATGGTGCAGCAGCACGTCGCCCTGGCGGATGCTGTCGAACATCGCATCCATCTCGCGCAGCATGCGTGGCTGGAAGGCGCGAAAGCGCAGGTCGGGCCGCTGCACCATGTCGCAGACCTGCACCACCCGATTCAGGTTGACCGGGCCATTGATGCGATACACCGCGTTTTCGGTCAGCTCGAAATTGTCCAGCAGGATGCGCACGATTTCGGGCGGGCAGCGCTCGTCGATCTCCAGCCGCACCGCGCGCAGATAGCCGCGCCCCAGCAGTTCGTCGCGCAGGGCAAGCGCCAGGTTGTCCACGTCGTCCTCATCGACGATCAGTTCGGAGTTGCGCGTCACCCGGAACTGGTGCGCGCCCTTGACCGTCATGCCGGGGAACAGTTCGCTGACGAAGGCGGACAGAACCGAGCTGAGGAACACGAAATCGTGGCAGGCGTCGCCATCACCGTCGGCATCGGGCAGGCGGATGATGCGCGGCAGCGAGCGCGGCGCGCGCACGATGGCAAGGTGGCCTTCGCGCCCGAACGCATCGCGGCCTTCCAGCAGGACCACCACGTTCAGCGATTTGTTGAGGATCTTCGGGAACGGGTGCGCTGGATCGAGTGCCAGTGGCGACAGCACCGGCATGATTTCGTTGCGGAAATGCGTGCGCAGCCAGTCGCTTTGTTCCGGCGTCCACTGTTCGCGCTGCAGCAGGCGGATGCCTTCCTTCGCCAGCGCGGGACGCAGCTCGTCGTAAAAGCACTGGTACTGCGCCTGCACAAGCTCGGCGGCGCGGTCATGGATGCGGCTCAACAGCGTGGCCGGGGCCAGTCCATCGGCAGCGGCAGGCAGGCCAAGCTCTTGCGCATGCCGCACCGAGCCGCCGCGAATCTCGAAGAACTCGTCGAGGTTGGTGCAGCTGATACACAGGAAGCGCAGCCGCTCCAGCAGTGGCACCGCTGGATCCTGCGCCTGCGCCAGCACGCGGAAATTGAAGTCGAGCTGCGACAGTTCGCGGTTGATGTACAGCGATGCGTGGTGCAGGGAAGGTGCGTGCGATGGCGTGGTCATGGCGTGGCAGTGGCGTGGTTGGGCGCGCGCGCCTGCACGCGCTCGGGGCCGAAGCGGCAGGCGAACACGCTGCCCTTGCCGACTTCGCTTTCGATTTCGAGCCGCGCGCCGTGCAGGCCAAGCACGTGCTTGGCGATGGCAAGGCCAAGCCCGGTGCCGCCGGACTCGCGCGAGCGGCTGGTGGAGACGCGGTAGAAACGTTCGGTGATGCGCGGCAGGTGTGCGGCGGGGATGCCGTAACCGGTGTCGCGCACGGACAGGGTTGCGCCGCCATCGGCATCGCGCGCGAAGCGCAGTTCGACTTCGCCGCCTGCCGGCGTGTAGCGCACCGCGTTGGCGACAAGATTGCCGAACGCGCTGTGCAATTCGCGGGTGGAGCCGAGCAGGTCGATGCCGGCTTCATCCGTCACCGTGATGCGGTGGCGGTTCTGGCTGAGCGCTTCGGCCTCGCGACGCAGGGCCGTCAGCATCGGCGTCATCGCCACCGGTTCTTCCGGCAGCGCATCGCGCGCTTCCAGCCGCGACAGCGTGAGCAGGTCCTCGACCAGCTGCGCCATCCGCTGCGATTGCAACTGCATCTCGGCCAGCATCGGTGCCCAGTCGGGGTTGTCTTCCGGATCAAGCATTTCTAGATAGCCGTGGATCACCGTCAGCGGCGTGCGCAGTTCGTGCGAGACATTGGCGACGAAATCGCGGCGCATGTGTTCCAGCCGCATGGTGCGGGTGACGTCGCGCGCCACCAGCAGCCACAGTTCATCGGAATAGGGGATGAGGCGCAGGTTCAGGCGCATGCCTGCATTGGCGGGCGAGGCCACGTCGGTCAGCGGCTCCGCATTGCGGCCGGCAGCAAGCCATGAGGCCATCGGCAGCGGTTGCAGTGCGGTGACGACGGAGGCGTCCTGGTGGCGCGGATGCTGCAGCCCCAGCAATGGCGTGGCGGCTTCGTTGAACCACAGGATGCGCTGGCTGTTGCGTTCCACCACCACCACCGCGTCCGGCAGTGCGGCAGCGGCGGCGCGGTAAGCGCGCAGCATCGAAAGCAATCGGCGCTTGCGTGCGCGCATCTCGGACTGGCCGCGTGCCAGCAGGCGGTCGAGTTCGTTCCAGACGCCGGTGCCGGTAGGCGGTGCCTGCCGCTGGCGGGCGGTCAGCCGCAGCAACACGCCGCGCAGTTTCCAGTAATGCCAGGCCACCACGGCCAGTGCGGCGATGGTCAGCGCCGGCCACGGATGCCCGATCAGCAGGCCCACGCCCAGCCCAACCGCCAGCACCAGCATGAGCTGGCCGAGCGTGCGGAACCATGCGGAGCGGGCGTCGGGCGACATGCGGTTCTTTTACTCCTCCCCCTGCGCGCAGGGGGAGGTTGGGAGGGGGTAGGCGACCAGCATCATGCATCGAGGCAAG